>JBFFNE010000022.1:0-35279 GCA_041563315.1 Thiohalomonadaceae bacterium | reverse complement strand
GCAAGCGAGTGGTGCAGAATTCACCGCGGCACCGCCGGATTTCACCCAGCTCCTTCTAAACACAAGAGAAACGGCTTTCGCAAATGCGCAATCCGTTGCAAGATCAGGTCAATCTTTCGGTATACTGCGGTGAAGCGGCAGTAACTTCGAGATTATATCGTCCTCTCCAGGCTGGAGGGGGGAACATAAAGTGAGCGAGGGATAGAGATGTCACGTTTTGATTTTGGCCGGATTTTTCAACGTCATAGTGAGCAGGACGTTAAACAAGTCGATGGGGGGGAGGTCGTTGCGAAGGTTGATCGGGTCAAACCCGAGCCCGGTACCACCATTCTTATCGTTGATGACTCGAAAACGATTCATCTGATATTGACCCGGCAACTTGGCGGTTTGGGATACGAGTGCCTCTCGGCCTATGATGGGGAGAGCGCTGTAACGATGGCGCAGCAGCACAAGCCGACATTGATACTTATGGATGTGGTCATGCCCATTCTTAACGGTTTTCAGGCCACTCGCGAGATCCGTAAGGACGCCGACCCGGCCGTGGCCAACATTCCGGTGATCATGATGAGCGGCAACGCCCAGCCCACCGAAGAGTTGTGGAGCGTCAAGATCAAGGCCAATGCCTTCATCGCCAAACCTTTCAGTGACGATGAACTGCTTTCCCTGATGGAGCCGTTGCTCCAGTCCCAGGCGGCGGTAGTCGGTTAAGGCCGCGGGCACGGTTAGCTCCCGGTCCCGCGCCGTTTCGATCCTCTCGCTTATCTGTGCTCGGGGTAGTGTCCCTCTATAGCCTTTGTCGCCGCTTCCCAAAGTCCTTCCACGTAATGAATGTAGGGGACGTAGGCGTTGACATAAAGGCGGCCTGCAGCAACGTCATTTTGCTCGTATTTCTTGTGGTTCATAACAGCATGGAAGTGCTCTCGAAGGCCTTTGTGGATAGCTTCGGTGAGGAGTTTCTCTACCTCCTCGATTGAGCCGCTGGTTATCGCCTGGTCGGCGGCAGGGATGGCCGGACCAAGGTCGATCCCCGCGGGCTTGAGTCCGGTATAGGGCGCGCCCTCAGATGAACGATGGATGCGGACGAGGGTTTCAAAAAAATACGTGTCCGCCAGCTGCCTGGCTTCCGGTCCCAGTTTTCGGACAGAGAGTGTGTGGTCGAAGGCGCGACGGATCTCCGGTTCGTCATTGGCAGGCACCCAAGGAAGTACCCAATTCACGTTTCCCGTATCCAGGGCTTTTCGGGCGAGCGTGATCACCGGCCCGTCCATGCCATCGCAATGTGCAAAGGCGGGCTTTGGTGTGAGCGTCGGTACAATAAGCAGCATGAGTACCGCCGTCACTAGAGAGATGGATTTAAGCGCTTTCATGATGAACTTCTCCTCACTTGGTTTGCAGCAGTGTAAGGGTTTGACTATTGCACCTGTTGCAGGGCAGATGACGGCATAAGTCGTGCCCTGGACGGATAAGGGCGTGCTCAATCATCCTCGCGGTCCAAACTGCAACACCCCCCTTTTGGCTCGATAGTGGGCAGTTCCAGGATCGAGCCGCTGATCGGGTTTTCGCGGAAGGTGGTGCAGCCCTTGAGCCCAAACTCATAAGCCTCGTGATAGATCGCCTTGAACTCCTCAAAGGGGTAGGACTGGGGCACATTAATCGTCTTGGATATGGCGTTGTCGACGTAGGGTTGTAGTGCCGCCTGCATCTGCAGGTGTTCGTGGGGCGAGAGCGCGTGCGCCTCGACGAAGGCTTCAGGTAATGGCGCCGAGCCGTAGCAGCGCTGCCACCGTCGATAGGCGTGATCGCTCACTTCATACATGTTTCGGACCCCATCATGCTGCGTGATGTGGCGGTTGAATCGGTAGGCGAACACCGGCTCGATGCCACTGGAGATGTTGTCGGCCAATAGGCTAATGGTGCCGGTGGGGGCGATGGCGGTGAGATGGCTGTTGCGGATCCCGAAGCGGGCTATCCCCTCACATATATCTTCCGGCAGCGCCTGGATGAAGGGGCTCTTCAGGTAGGCTTTCTGCTCGAAATAGGGAAAGCTTCCCTTTTCCCGTGCCAGATTGATGGAGGCCCGGTAGGCGCTATGACAGATATCGGCCATGAGGTTGGCAGCGAGTTGCCGCCCGGGCTCGCTGGCGTAGTGCAGCCCGAGCATGATCAGGGTGTCGGCCAGACCGGTCAGGCCAAGGCCGATACGGCGTGTGCCATGGGCCCGTTCGGCTTGTGCCGGTAGGGGAAAGCGTGAGGCGTCGATGACATTATCCATCAGGCGAACGGCAACGGCTACGGTCTGCCGTAGAGCCTCCCTGTCGAGCCGTGCCTGCGGACTGAACGGTGCTTGTATAAAGCGGGTAAGGTTGATCGAGCCCAGGTCGCAGGCGCCGTAGGGTGGCAGCGGAATTTCACCGCAGGGGTTGGTGGCGCTGATTTGCTCGCAGTACCAGAGGTTATTCAGGTGATTGGCGCGGTCAACAAAGAATACGCCTGGTTCGGCATAGTCGTAAGTGGCGCGCATTATCCGCTGCCACAATGCTCGCGCTGACACCTCCCGGTAGACCCGACATGGCGTCTCACCGTCGTAGCCTGGCCACTGGCGCAGCAGGATTTCGCCGTTTTCCTCCTCCACCTCCTCGGCCGGAAACAGCAGTGGCCAGCTCGTATCTTTCTCTACCGCCTGCATGAAGGCGTCACTTACCTGCACCGAAAGATTGAAATGGCGCAGTTCCCGTGGATCTTCCTTGGCGTAAATGAATGTTTCGATATCCGGGTGGTCACAGCGCAGTGTGGCCATCATGGCCCCGCGCCGGGCGCCAGTGGAAAGGACGGTCGCGCACATGCTGTCCCACACCCGCATGAATGAGACTGGCCCGGAGGCGATGCTGCCGACCCGTCGTGCGGGGGCGCCCGCCGGGCGCAGCGTGGAGAAATCGTAACCGACACCTCCCCCCTGCTGCATGGTAATAGCACCCTCCTTGAGGGCATCGAAGATCCCGGTCATGGAGTCGCCGGGCAGGCCCATGACGAAGCAGTTAAAGAGCGTGACATCACGACGGGTGCCGGCCCCCGCCAGGATGCGTCCGCCGGGGAGAAAGCGAAAATCTTCCAGAATTGAGAGGAAGCGCGTCTCCCACTGCGGAGCATCCTTCGGCTCCATCGCCGCCAGGGCACGGGCAACGCGCCGCCAGGTATCGCCGATATCGCGGTCGATAACTTCGCCGTCGAGGATAAAACGGTATTTTGACTCCCATATGATGCGGGAGACGGGGTTGTCCAGCCGTGTAATCACTTTATCTGGCCCCGCTCAAAGACTACGAATTGCTGCCACGCCGAAGAGGATGGGGTGCAGGAATACCAGCGCTACATAGAGCAGCAGGCCGACACCGATCACGATCATATCCCGATCCATGGTCCTCACCACGGTAGCCTTTCTCGCCCCACGACGGTTGCCTGACCCAATGGCAAACAGGCTGTAGAGGCCGAGTGAGCCAAACAGCAGCAGCGATGCCGCATCACCGTTGGCCAGGAGATGGCCCACAGCCCACAGGACTACCCCCCAAGACATGGGGTGCGGGGTAATGCGGTGGATATTGCCGGGTAAATAGGCCCCTACCAGGAGAATCATTGCCGGTAGCATAAACAGTGGTGTCAGCCCCGTACCCCAGAATGGGGGATGCCAGACAGGAATAAATGGTGCCTGACTCATGCCAAGGATGATCAGCACAAGGCCTGTCAGGGCGAACAGGGAAAACAGACCCCGGTAGGCCCCTTCACCCAGTCGCGTTACGAGTCGGAGCCGCAAGGACGGTACCGCCGGGATCAGGTGTACACCGATGAGCACGGCAAGACCGAGGATCAACCAGTTCATGTAACAAACCTCCTGTAATTATGCCGCACAGAAGCGGGCGCGATCCGTGTACGTGGCATTACCGATCAGGCTGGCCTGTCGGATTTAAGCAGGCTGGCCAGCATCACCAGCGCCATAGCCGAGAGCAATGCCCCGGAAGTGAAGGTGTAGCGCGGATCGAGATCCCACAGCAAGCCGGCAAGGAGTCCTGCCGGCAGCGCCGCAAGACTGGTGGTCATATGGTAAGCCCCCAGAGCCGTACCGCGCCCGTTCTCCAGCGACAGGTCAGACACCAGACTTCTTTCGGTGGCCTCCACCAAAGCGTAGTTGACACCGTAGAGGAGAAATAGCAGCAGCAACAACGGCAGTGATTCGGCGAACAGAAATACGATACAGAGCAAGGTGAACAAGCCGTAACCTGCCAGCAACACAGCGCGGCGACCTATCCGATCGGAGAGAATGCCGGCAGGGATGGCGAACAAGGTGAAACTTAGCTGATAGAGCGCATACAACAGTAGCGGAACCGCCACCGCCAGGCGATCCTCGAACATCCCCTCAGCGCGCAGTACGAAGAACATATAACTGAAATTGGCCAGGGAGTAGGTAAAAGCGATGAGCATGAAACGGCGCAGCGCTGGTGGCAGGGCACTGAACTGCAAGCGTGGTGGGCTCGGTGCCCTACCCTCACCGCTTTCCTTTACAAACCACAGCGGCAACAGGCTGACAAAGCCGAGCAGACCGGCAATCACGAAAATCTGAACAAACCCCAGCCCGAAAAACCAGTACAACACCAGTACCAGCAGTGTGCCAAGCACGGCGCCGCCGCTGTCCATTGCCCGGTGCAGACCAAAGCCGCGGCCACGAGTCCTTTTTTCGGTGGATGCGGCAAGGATCGCGTCACGTGGTGCAGAACGGACCCCCTTGCCAAGTCGTTCGGCGACCCGCAGTGCCATCACATGCGGCCAGCTGCCTGCCAGTGCCAGCAGCAATTTGGCCAGTGCCGAGAGGGCATAACCGATCAGGACGAAGGGCTTACGCCTGCCGAGACGGTCCGACCAGTAACCGGCAAAGAGTTTGGCCAGGCTGGCCGCGCTGTCGCTCAGTCCGGCGGTCAGTCCGACGGCAAGCCCTGCCCCACCGAGTTGTGTGATGAACAGCGGCAAGATGGGCACAATGATCTTGCTTGAGGTGTCATTGATAAAGCTGACTATCCCGAGCAGGAACACATTGGCCTTGTTGCGAGGCGGCGATACCGGGGGACCGTCCATCATGGGTCTCCAGTTGACGGGGGCAGTTGAGTGCAGTGTAGAACATGAGACGTCGTGAGACGCTCGGTTTGCAATTCCACAACCCTGACCTAGCTTTCCCCTGTCGCCAAATCGGCGGTCGACCATGCCAGAAGGGGATTACCATGGAAATTATGATTGAAATGCCCATGATTAAGCGTTGCGACGTTTCCGAGTGTTCCTATAATCTCGATGCTGCATGCCATGCCAAGGCCATTACCATCGGCGACAGTGTCTCTCCCGGTTGCGATACCTTTATGAGCGCCGGCAGCCATGTCAGGAGCAAGCAGATAACGGCGGGGGTGGGTGCCTGTAAGGTTGACGGGTGTACTCACAATGCCGATTTGGAATGTGCTGCTGAGAGCATTAGCGTCAGCCAGGATGGCGGCAAGGTGCTGTGCATGACCTACATGCCGAGCTGATGGCGAGCTATTGTTGACGCTGTGGCGACAGATGAGTGATGCGGGGCCAAGGTGCCGCATCACTTTTTACGCAGTCCATCCGAGGACTCCGCTCTTGGGGCCAGTTGAAGCCGTTCCAAAAGTACGTTCTTTTGCGGCCGGGCTATCCGCTTCCATAAGCCGGCTATTCACACCTTCTGTGAGAGCGACAGTTCCGGTCGCGCCTTGCATTACTCCCTGTCGCAGTCGGGGAGGTCCGCCAAGACTTTCCTTCGGCAAGGTTTTTAACCATTCAATTTCTGCCGAGTCGCCATTGGATGGCGCGGTGGTGTTTGCAGAAAACCCAACATGCCGTTTCACCACCAAAACCGGCTGGGGTATAGTGTGATCATGCAATCAGCGAAAGCGATACCGTCAGGAGGAATTCCTTGAGCAACTCCCTACAGAACCAGTTGTTGAAAATGGGCCTGGTTGACGAAAAAAAGGTCAAGCAGGCGAAAAAAGAGAAACACAAGCAGGCTAAACAGCAGGGCAAGAAGGCGGTGGTGGCAGACGAGGCCGCACGCCTGGCGCAGCAGGCCGCAGCACAAAAGGCTGAGCGGGATCGGGAGCTCAATCGCCAGCGCAAGGAGGAGGCTGAACGCAAGGCGCTGGCAGCCCAGGTGAGGCAGTTGATCGAGGTTAACCGGCTTCCCAGGGGGGAGGGGGATATCGCTTACAATTTCAGTGACGATAACAAGGTCAAGCGCCTCTACGTAACCGAACAGATGCAGCGCCAGTTAGGGCTCGGGCGGCTGGCCATCGTCAGGCTCGATGAGCAGTATGAACTGGTGCCCACCGCGGTAGCCGAGAAGATCCGCCAGCGCGATGAGTCCTGTGTGATCCTTTACAATGAGCCGGAAGCCCGGAGCGACGAGGATGATCCCTATGCCGATTATCAGATCCCTGACGATCTGATGTGGTAATTACTGTCGCCTGACTGCTGTTTATCCCTTTTTTCATAGAGAGAATCATGATGTCACACCGGACGCTATTTCTTGCAGGCTTCCTTGGCTGCGTGGTGCTGATCGGCACCGCCCTTTACATGCAACACGTCATGGGACTCGAGCCCTGCCCGCTGTGTATTTTGCAACGGATAGCGGTAATTGGTATGGGAGTGGTGCTGCTGGTCGCCACCCTGCATAATCCGGCCGGATGGGGGCGTCGTGTCTATGCGGGAGTGACTGCGCTGGTGGCCCTGTTCGGCCTTGTTACCGCCGGACGCAACGTCTGGTTGCAACATCTGCCGCCGGACCGGGTGCCCGACTGTGGTCCGGGGCTGGATTACATGCTGGAGGTCTTCCCCCTGAGCCGCACGCTGGAGATGGTGTTCACCGGCTCCGGTGAATGTGCCGAGGTGCAGTGGACCCTGCTTGGCTTTAGCATTCCCGAGTGGATGCTGCTGGTCTTTGCTGTCTATTTCCTCGGCAGCGTCTATCTAGCGCTGACAACAAAGCAAGGGTAGCCTGGCCCGCTGTTCAGGTGCCGGCTTGTTTTCCCGCAGGCCGCGCTTGTGACCTTTCCAGCAATACCTGTTCCTGCTCCTTGCTCAGGTGCCGCCAGGGGAGAGGAATCAGCCCCGGTACCCGCTTGCGGTATTCCCGGTAGGTCTCGCCGTGATAGCTCACCAGTTTGCGCTCTTCCATGCGAGAACCGATGATTAAATATAGCGTCAGGAAGCATGCGGTGGCGAGGAACATCGCGTCCATATCGCGGGTCCAGATGATCACCAGGCCCAGCGAGTACCAGGGGTGGCGTACATAGCGGTGCAGTGGCGAGAGGTGGAAGTGCTCCTGATCGGCGACCGATCTTTCGCCCCTGCGCGCCTGACCCAGGCCAAGAAACTCGGTGCCCGAGTAATAGCGTAATGTCCAGAAAAAACCGGCAACAGCAAGCAGGGCCAGACCATTTGCCAGCCAGAAGAGCGGCCCGCTCCACTCCCAGAGCAGCGGGCCCCGCCAGATCCAGGTCAAGTAGAGTGGCGGCAGCAGAAGTATCACCGCGAGCGCATTGAAACCCAGACGGTAGCAGGGCATAAGAGAGGGGTAATGCGAACTGCCCCAGCGCTTTGCTGGTAGTGAAGCCAGCAGAGAGTGCAGAACGGCATAGATGAACCAGACGATTACAAGCAGTAGCAGGCGGGCGGTCACGGTTTCCATAAACCCTTCCATAACTGGGTTGACGTTTGTGTTTGCTGAGGATGCCTTGCCATTCAATAGCTGAGCTCAATAGTTCATCCCGAGAAGGCAATAATGAAAGCGCTTCCGTTGGCAAATCACTTTGTGTATCTCCAAAAGACCGAGAGCCCGTAACGAGGCAACGGTGTGGAAGAGAACCCATTGCGGGTTCCCTCATTCCCCGTCCTAAAACAGGCTGTATGGTGGTTACAGCGCTCTGCTCCCCTGTGTCCCGCCCGGGAGACTATTCCTTTTTTTCTGTCACATCCTCTCCGGGCTCCGCAGACTTGCTGGGTTCGGCGGGCTTGGGCTCAGTAGACTCTGTGGGTTTGGTGGTTTTTGTGGTTTTTGTGGGCTTGGTGGTCTTTGCACGTTTTGCCGGCTGTTTTTTTACCCCGGCCTGCTGTGCTGCAGGCTGCACTTCGCTCTCCAGCTGTTGCACACTCTCCAGCCCTTCTCCAGGCCATTCATTGAATGGATAGGGTTTGATATCAGAACGATAGGTGAGGAATTGCACAAGCTGGTAAAAATAGGCCGTTAGTCCGCGACTGAATTGGTAGAGTTTGTCATTCGTCTTGCCGGTGAAAAGCTGGCTGCCGAACTGGAACAGGACGATGGTTCCCAGCACCACTTCGGCGATACTGTAGATGACGGTAAAGAGCAGGATAAACAGGCCACGTTTCCAGGTACCTGTACTGCGAACATGTTCTTTTAGTTCGTTACTCATGAGGCATTATCTCCTTGCCGTGTGTGGTGTATTTCATTATAGCCGGTACTCAGAGCGGGGAAAGGGATAGTGTTCTGTCCCTGCCGGCTGAGCACCTTCTCGGCTTCAGAACTGCGCAGTACCTGTGGTAGGCGCATCGTCTTCCTCCTCCTCCTCGATGGCTTCCAGGCTGAGATTAAGTCCACTCTCGTTCGGAGTTTCGTTGGTGCCGCCTTTTTCGGACAGACTGATGCGAAGGCGCAGGTTGTTGGGTGAATCGGCGTTTTTCAACGTCTCATCCAGGCTGATGTGTCCGGCTTTATAGAGTTTGAACAGGGCGCCGTCGAAGGTCTGCATGCCTATGCCTTCGGATTTACCCATCACCTCCTTGATGCTATGCATCTCTCCCCGTTTGATCAACTCCTGCACGGTGGGACTGCCAAGCAGTACCTCAATGGCCGCTTTGCGCTTGTTGTCCACTGTGGGAATAAGACGTTGTGAGACAAAGGCGCGCAGGTTGGAAGAAAGGTCCTGTAACAGCTGCGGTCGGCGCTCCTCGGGGAAGAAGTTAATGATGCGGTCCAGAGCCTGGTTGGCGTTGTTGGCGTGCAGGGTGGAGATCGCCAGATGGCCGGTCTCGGCAAAGGCCAGTGCGTGCTCCATCGTTTCACGGTCGCGGATCTCGCCGATCAGGATCACATCGGGGGCCTGGCGCAGGGTATTTTTCAGCGCCTCTTCGAAGGTCAGGGTGTCGACGCCGACCTCACGCTGGTTGACAATGCAGCGTTTGTGGGGATGGATGAACTCGATCGGATCCTCAATGGTGATGATATGTCCCCCACTGGGTGAGGTGCTGTTACGGTGGTCAATGAGCGCGGCCAGTGAGGTGGATTTGCCCGAGCCGGTACCTCCGACGAAAAGGACCAGGCCGCGTTTGGCCATGATCACTTCGCTGAGGATTGGCGGCAGATCGAGCTCTTTGATGTTGGGGATCTCGGTCTTGATGTTGCGGACTACCATGGAGACTTCATTGCGCTGCTTGAAGATGTTGACACGAAAGCGGCCGATACCTGGTTCGGAGATCGCCAGGTTCATCTCCAGCCCCTGTTCGAAGTCGCGCTGCTGATCCGTGCTCATAATGCTGTTGGCGATGCCGAGGATGTTCCCCGGTGGCATGGGCTCTTTGTCCAGAGGCCTGAGTACGCCATGAAACTTGGCACAGGGCGGAGCGCCGGTGCTCAGGTAGAGGTCGGATCCGTCTTTGGCTGCAAGAATGCGCAGGTAATCTTTAAATTCCATAAGGCTCACTTAAATCGAATCGGTGTAAAAAAACGGGCATTTTCTTTTCACCGCAGAGAGCTGGTGCGAATGAAGATCCCCTGTTCTCTATCGGGGTGGCATCAGGGGCGTCATTGCGGTGTTGGTTGTCTGACTGTTAATGGTTATCGGGTGAAAAACCAAGGCACACTGTAGCGAATTTTTGCCAATGATGAAATTGAAACGAACCGTCCTGCTGAACAAAGAGCGATCGGAGGAAGCATGGATTCTATTAGCCCCACTCATGCTGTGGACTATAATGCATGGCTATTTCCTCCCTTAATTACACGGAACTTCCAACGGTATGTCACTTGAGATCTGTTTTGTTGATGAGCACATTGTTGTCGTTCGAAAGCCGACTCTGCTGCTTTCCGTGCCAGGGCGGGGGGAGGATAAGCAGGACTGTGTGGTCAGCCGTCTGCAGGGTGATTTTCCCGGGATTCGGGAGGTCCACCGTTTGGACTGGGAGACTTCCGGATTGATGCTTTTAGCGCAGCACAAGGCGGCGCACCGGGAGATGAGTCGTCAATTTCAGGAGCGACAGGTAGAGAAAAGCTATATCGCAATGGTGGCCGGTGTGCCGTTACAGGAGCGCGGTGAGATTGATCTGCCACTGCGCTGCGATTGGCCCAACCGTCCCCGACAGATGGTCGACCCGCAGCAGGGTAAGCCATCGTTGACCCGCTGGGAACGGCTCACTGACGATGGCGACAGCAGTCGCCTTCGACTCACTCCGGTTACCGGCCGTTCCCACCAACTTCGTGTGCACCTGAGGGCCATCGGCCACCCGATCCTCGGTGATCAGCTTTATGCCGGGACCAAAGCCCAGTCGATGGCCGACCGGTTGTTGCTGCATGCCACTTCGTTGACCTTCACCCACCCGGTGAGCGGCGAGGCGGTGCAGTTCCGTGATGAACCGCCCTTTTGATGTGTCAGTAGTCCAGGAGCCCTGAGGCACCCATTATCAAGCCACCACCGGCATGTACAGGGGATATAAAATGGACTCCTCGCGCTGCATACGCTCGGCCAGGATCTTGCCGAGTTCTTCGAAATCGTGGCTGAAGGTTTGTTTGAGCGTAGCATCGGTGTCGATGTCCCGATATTTGCGAAACAGCTGCATCACCGAATCCCCGATGCGATCCATTTCAGAACGGTACTCGCGGAGCATTGCCTGGGTTTTCTGATCGGCGAAGAAGTAGGCATCCATATAAGCGTACAGGCGTACCCGCTCGCTCAGCAGGTGGCCTGTCAGCGCCGCTTCAAATTCGCTCATGAGAGGTGGAATGGCAAAAAGCTCCTCCCGTTCCTGAGCGTTAAGGATGGCGCTGTGCAGCGCGAAAAAGCGTTGATGCTCCTGTTCGAATTTGCCGATGAGTTCCGGGGAATAGCGAATCTCCGTACCCGGGGCGGGGGCATAACTGTTTGTCTCGTCTGTAGCCGCATCAGACGCGCGCCAGCGATTGATGAAGTTTGAAATTCGACTATTCACTTCCCTCTCCTTCATTTTTCATTTTTAAAAATGTAATGCCATCGTAGACGGTCAATGCCGTTCGTATTTTTTAAGTGGTATTTCGCATGCCACTTTTCAATGTGGCAATGCAATTGATTCAGATTTGAAGTTCTCGAATGGATTGCCGTTGAGGTGAAAGGATTTAAATCAACGGTTGTCGCTGAGTGGTGAAAGAACCGGGAACCTGCCGTGCTTCTGAAACTTTTGGCAAAAAAAAAGCAGGTCCGAAGACCTGCTTTTCATTTGCTGCCGTATTGAATCGACCGTTATGGCATCGGCATCGGTGCCGTGTACTTGAACCAATCGATGTCGGGGTCAGTCAAGTAACGCTCAAGCGGTGTATCGAGTGTGAGCGCCACCGCTCCTGTTGCGTTGTCATCACCAGGTTCTCCAGCGGTATCGGTGGTTGCAGTCCCGAAGCCGGTAAGGCTGGCTGCACCTGCGGTGACCTGCACCATGTAGGCCCCGCTGGAGTAGTAGGAATCCACCTTGAGGTAATAAGTCTGCCCCGCGATAAGATCATGGGTAAGGAAAGCATCCCCACTGAGACCATCGTAAGCTGTTTTGAGATACCAAACGCTGGGATTCGTTAATATGGTGTTGTCGTAGAGGAAAATGTCCCTGCTAGCTGCACCATAGGCTTCGAATGTAGTCGCTATCATGGGTTCAGACAAGGTGAGGGTGAACCCGGCGCCATTCTCGGTGCCGGCCCCGTTGATAATGATGGCCACACTGCCGTCGCCTGGCGTGGTGAAGGTACAGGATTCGTCAATCTTGGTGCCGGTGTTGGCGCTGCTGCAAAGGGTAGCCGCAGCGCTGTCCTGGACCTCGAGCGAGATATCGTCGGTGACATTGTAGGCGGTGACCGTGTACTTCCAGCCGGCGGACAGCGTCATGCTGTAGCTGCTGGTCTCCGCAAGCGCCACCTGACCATCGTAATCCAGCTCGGCGATGGTCAGGGGCTTGGTTTCAGAAACCCCTGCATCGTTATCGCTGTTGGTCACTGTAGCGGTTTTCGAGCTGGCAGCTGAGTAACCGGTGATATTGGCCACTGTCACGTCGTAGGTGATGGGCCCGTCCAGTATCGAATCATCCACGCCGTGCACGGTTACCGTCTGCCCCGTCTGCCAGTCCGCCGCCGAGAATTCCAGCGTTACGGCGCTGGCTGCGGTCGGTGCCGCGGCAGTAGACAACAGACCCTCCACCGTGTTGCCGGAACTGACGTTAACGAACGCGGTGCCGAACGGTTCGGTCGCCAGTTTCACCGTGAAATCATAGGACGTCCTATCTTCACTGGTGGCCAAGCCGGTGGTCGGTGTGACGACAAAGCCTGCGGTGTCGTTGTCGTAAACATAAACAGTTTTGGACTTTGACGCGAGACCGTCATAGTTCGGGTCAGTGCTGGTTGCGGAGCCCACGTCGATGTAGTGGTACTCGCCGCTTTCATCCAGGAAATCATCGACCACGTGGACCGTCACCGTCTGCGGCGTGGCCCAGTCGACAGGCGTGAAGGTCAGGTCCAGGGTGGCTACCTGACCGGTGGCGCCGTTCTCGACCAGCACTTCACTCGAGTCTCGTGCCGTGACCGGGATGGTCACATCCGCTGCCGGTTTGGTGTTCAGATTGACGGTGAAGGTACCGGTGTTCCCTTCTGTGATGTATTGGGTTGAGCCGCTAACGGTCATCCCGGCCACGTCGTTATCGGCGTTGGTGACCGATACAGTTTGTGCCGCCAGGGCAGCGTAATCCACATCGGTCGTCAAAGCGGTGTCGATGGCCACCCCAACTGTAAAGCTCTGATTGCCGTCCACCTCGATGTCATCCCATCCCTTTACGGTTACCGTCTGGGCCGTCTGCCAGTTGGTCGCATTGAAAGTCAAAGCAATAGTGCTTACAGGGGTCAACGAGTTGCCACCCTGGACCCGTCCTTCTGTCGTGTCATTCGAGGTGACGTTGATAACCACATCGCCGACCGGCGCTTTGGCCAGGGAGACGACGAAGGTGTCAGTAGCTCCGGCCTCGGTGGTCTGCAGGTCCGCACCCTGAATGTTAATCCGGGCGGTATCATCATCGATATTGACCACACCTACGGTCTGCGCGCTCAGCAGAGCGTATTCCGCTGCCCCGGTGAGCGCCCCTACGGTGATGTTATAGGAGGTGTCACCATCCAGCTCGCCATCGTCCTGGCCATTCACTGTCACGGTTTGCGGAATATTCCAGTTCGCTGAGGTAAAGGTCAGGTCCAGTGAGGCGGCTGGTATGGCGGAGAAGCTGGAGACGAGACCTTCCGACGGGTCGGGGCTAGTGACTGGGATGACAACGTCCGCGGTTGGCTGAGTGTTCAATACCACGGTGAAGTCAGCGGTCTGTCCCCACTCCGTGGTTGTCAGCGCGGTTTTGTTGAGGGTGAAACTTGCCGTGTCGTCGTCGCCGTTGGTGACCGATACAGAGGCTCCGCTGACGCCGTTGTAATCGGCAGCCGAGCTGGTGGCAGGACCTACAGTGATGGTGTAGGTCTGATTGCCATCGGCCATGATATCGTCGACGGGGTAGACGTAGACGTACTGTGAGGATGTCGAGGTGAACGTCAGTGTTTTTTCGGTGACGATGCTAGATGAGCTGAAAGAGCCCTCCGTGGCATCGCTGATGGTGAGCGGGACGTCTACCGTGCCCTCCGGCGGAAGGCTGAGGCCGACATTAAAGCCTTTTGAATAATTATTCTCGGTTGTGGACAGCGTTGTGGTGGATACGGTGATGCTCGCGGTGCTGGTATCCACGTTGGTGACCGAGACGGTCGGTTGGGCTACGCCGATATAGCTCAGGTCCATCGACCATACCCAGGTGACTGCCACGCTGAAGATTTGATTGCCATCGAGGATTGAGTCGGATTGGCCCTTAACTTTCACTGTCTTGGGAACGTTCCAGTCACTTGGCGTAAAGCTCAGATCTACTGATGCGTCATAATAGTTCCAGTCCCAGTCGGTATCATTGTCGGATCCAATTAGGCCCTCTGAAGTATCACGTGATGTGAAGGTTATGTCGACATCGCTGGCAGGTTGTGTCTGGAGTGCGACACTGAAGCTAGCCACGGTCCCGTCCTCACTGGTAGAGAGTGTCGCCGGGGAAACGGCAATGCCGGGCGCCGCGGGGCCGGAAGTACCTCCTCCTCCGCCGCTACTACAGGCGGTTAAACTCAACATGAGGAGAGTCGCGATTGAAGCTGATGCTATGTCCTTGATTTTCATTATTGTTGCACTCCTGGGTAATCGTGGCGCCGCTCCGGGCGCGTAAATCCATTACTGTTGTTGCTGTTTTGACGCAAAATACGACAGGTCAGGCAAAAAGCATGTGATTGGCGTCACGCTATGGAGGATTTTTGCCGTTTTTTTGGGGGGGGAACTGACAGGCGGTAGTGGCGCAAGCCACAGATTCAGGTCGCGGGAATCATTACCTTAGGGCTCGCAGCATTTCTGCACTGCGGGTAAACCGCTCGATGGGCGTGGCGAATCAATGATGCAGACAGAGAAAACGCCGGATGGCTTCCACGCCTTCCAGCCCCTCCTCTTCAATGACCTGCAGGGGCGAGCGGTTATCAAAAGCCTTGTTGGCGGTGGTAGGCCACAGTTCAGCCAGTTGCGGATTATGAGGGAAGAGATTTTGCAGGGTCTGCTGGATATCCTGCAGGGCGGGGATGGCGTTCTCGTCAAGTCCCTTCAGGACGCGACGTTGCCGCTCATTGAGTTGCCATAGCTCGGCAAGTCGGTCCACGAGCAGGTCGGGCGATAGGTAGGTCATGGGACTGCCTTTTGGTATTACGAGTCTCTGTTGAGATAACTGTAGAGGGAGGCGGAAAAAAACGCACGAGGAACCACGGCAGAAAGGACGGCACGGTGGTGCGAGTGGCAGGTATCCAGGGATGGATGTTGAACGGGTGGTCCCGTAAATAGCGGTTGCGTTGCCGGGACAGATAGTATCCAATTCGCCCAGCAAATTCGTACTGACCCCTTTAGGTAACTAGCCATGTCCACTGATCTTGATACCCCCCTGAACGAAACCGAACTCGGCGAACTGGATGAGTTTTTGCTCTCCGACGCCTGTGATGAGGATGCCCTGTCAATTGACGAAGCTCACGGTTATCTTACCGCGCTTGTTGTGACGCCTAACCTGACCGCCGATGATGAATGGCAGACGGCGATCTGGGGCCAGCCCACATTTGCCGATGAGTCGCAGAGGGAGCGTATGACCTCGTTGTTGCAACGTCTTTATAACGAGGTTGTTACCACCCTGGAGGGGCGCCGCGACTTCGAGCCGCTGGTCATTGAAACCGAGGAGGAGGGAGAGATCCTGGAGGCTCATGAGGGGTGGTGCTTCGGTTTCATGCACGGTGTCGAACAGCAGCAGGATCTGTGGGACGAGCTGCCGCAGAACGAGCAGAGCCTGGTTGCGCCGATGGCACAGCTGGCTTTGCTCTACAGCGACGAGGAGACCGACATGGATGACGATGAATACGACGACTGGGTTGAATTGCTGCCCGGTGCGGTGATGGGGCTTTACGCATACTGGCACTGAGGGGAGAGTCGAGCCGCGAGAGGATAGTGTCGAGGGATTGAGTGCGCTATGCGCACCTGATCTTCGAATCTCACCCCTTGCCACTCGAATCTGCCTCTTTCGGGTGCTATATCCTAAGGGATGGACATCCGGAACACGTATTATTTATCGAGCCCCCCCTGCCGTTGGATACGCAGGTACTCTGCCATTCTGTTGCTTGCCATGCCGCTCCTGGTTCTGACGGCCTGCAGCTTCAGTTTCACTTACCGCCAATTGGACTGGTTGATCCCCTGGCATCTCAGCGACTACATCCGTTTAGACAGCACACAGAGCAGTGAGCTGGAGCGGCGGCTTGTTGCGAGGCTTGACTGGCATTGCAGCACGCAGCTTGACGCCTATGCAGAATGGTTCCGCGAGATGCATGCCGAATCCCATCCTTTTACCCGCGACCATCTCGAACACCATTACCAGCGCAGTCTCGATTTCTGGCGGCTGCTGATGGAAAAACTCACGCCGGATATTACGGCACTACTGCTCTCCGCCAGTGATGCCCAGGTGGATGAACTGATGCGTAATATGGAGCAGCGTAACCGGGAGCTGGAAGAACGCTACGTCACGGCTAGCCGGGAAAAGATCCAGCAACATCGCCGTGAGCGCATGGAGAAGATTCTGCGGCGCTGGATTGGTCCGTTTAACGAAGCTCAGAAACGGGCGCTGGATGCGTGGGCGCGGGGGCTGGGGCAAAGCGGTGAGGCGTGGATGGAGAGCCGTCGCCGCTGGCAGCGCAAGCTGGAGGAATCCTTTGCTCTGCGTGCTGAGCCTGAACGCTTTGCCGCACGGATCCACACCCTGTTCGTCGAACCTCGCCAACTCTGGCCTGAGAGCTATCAGGAGGAGTATGCACGCCTGCGTGCGCGTACCCTGGATATGCTGGCGCAGATGAGTGCTGCCCAGACTCCGGCACAGGAGCAACACTTTCGTCATCAACTGCTCTCCTGGGCCGAGGATTTTGAGCACCTCGCCTGCCTTTCTCCGGAGACCGGCGCAACGTACCGTGGCCCGACCGTTCAGTCGAAGGAGTAATACGTAAACAAACCGGGAGTCCTGCCGCGAATGGCGTATAATCGTCATTTATTCACCTTCGCCCGGTCACCGGGGCTGCCTCAACCACAGGTCACACCATGTCTGCAGATGAAGTCATCAGCTTTGCCCAACTGGCGCTTGCCGCGCCGATCCTTCAGGCGATCGAGGAGGCCGGTTATGAAGCCCCCTCACCGATTCAGGCCGAGAGCATCCCACCGCTGCTCGAGGGGCGTGACCTTCTGGGGATGGCCCAAACCGGTACCGGCAAGACCGCGGCCTTCGCCCTGCCGTTGCTCAGCCGGCTCGACCTGAGCTTGGCCCAGCCGCAAATCCTGGTACTGGCGCCGACCCGGGAGCTGGCGATCCAGGTGGCCGAGGCGATGCAAACCTATGCCCGCCACTTACCCGGTTTTCACATTCTGCCGGTCTACGGCGGGCAGGGGATGGATGTGCAGTTGAGGCAACTGCGCCGCGGGGTGCATGTGGTGGTGGGCACGCCAGGTCGGGTGCAGGATCATCTGCGCCGCGGCACACTCAAACTCGATGGTCTCAAGGCGTTAGTGCTCGATGAGGCCGACGAGATGCTGCGTATGGGCTTTATCGATGATGTAGAACAGATCCTCGAGCATACCCCTCCTGAGCGGCAGGTGGCGCTGTTCTCCGCCACCATGCCGGATGTGATCCGTCGGGTGGCGCGCACCCACCTCAAGGACCCGGTGGAGATTCGCATCAAGACCAAAACCACCACGGTCTCGACCATCTCCCAGCGCTACTGGCAGGTCAGCGGCATGCACAAGCTCGATGCCTTGACCCGTATCCTTGAGGTGGAGGAGTTCGACGGCCTGATTATCTTCGTACGCACCAAGATTGCTACCCAGGAGCTGGCGGAGAAGCTGGAGGCACGTGGTTACTCCAGCGCTGCACTCAACGGCGACATGAACCAGGTGATGCGTGAGAAAACCGTCGAACGGCTGAAAAACGGCACGCTCGATATCGTGGTGGCTACTGACGTGGCAGCACGTGGTCTCGATGTGGAGCGCATCAGCCATGTGATCAACTACGACATCCCTCATGACACTGAGGCCTACGTGCACCGTATCGGCCGAACTGGCAGAGCAGGGCGCAAGGGGGAGGCTATCCTGTTCGTCGCTCCGCGCGAAAAGCGTATGCTTTCCGCCATTGAAAGGGCAACACGCCAGCCGATCACGGCGATGCAGTTGCCGAGCCGTGAAGATATCGCCGGGCGCCGCATTGAGCAGTTCAAACAACTCATTACCGACACCATCGAGTCCGAGGAGCTGGGCTTTTTCGAGGAGGTAATCGAGGGCTACCAGAGCGAGCACAATATCGGTTTGAGCGAGATTGCCGCCGCTTTGGCATTTTTGGTGCAGCGTGAACGCCCACTACTGGCGCAGGCCGAGCCCGAACGGCCTCCGGCGAGAGACACCATGGCCCGTCACGAAGGCCCTCGCGGAAAGCCCCGTGAACCACGTCGTGGCGAGGGGCGGAGCAGTGAGCCGGAGCCCGGGATGCGTCGCTACCGTCTTGAGGTCGGGCGCGAGGATCAGGTGCAGCCCAAGAATATCGTCGGTGCCATTGCTAATGAGGGGGGCTTGGACAGCCGTCAAATCGGCCAGATCAAATTGCATGATCTCTACAGCACCGTCGATTTGCCCGAAGGGTTACCGTCGAGTACGTTGAGCCTCCTGCAGAAGGTCTGGGTCTGCGGCAAACCGCTGCTGTTGCACCCGTTGGGCGAGGGGGCGCCGAGCTTCGCCCGCAAGGAGCGGCCTGAAAGGGCAGAACGGCCGGCTCGCAGCGACAAGCCTGCGCGGCAGAAGCCACCCGTTAAGGGAGAGAAGGCGCCAAGGGGTGACAAGCCGTTGACAGTGAACAAACCTTCCCCGAGCGGCAAGAAACCGAAGAAATTCGTCAAGTCAAAGGGGGCTGATAGTTCCCGGCGACAGAAAAAGGATTGAGCGGACGAACAAGAAACGGGGATGGTGAGATGGAGCTGTCGAAAAAGTTCTTCCCTTGCCTCTCCGGTTGCCCGAGCCAACTCTGTGTATCCATACGGTTAAGCCAAAAAAAACCCCGCACGAAGCGGGGTTCTTTTCAGGCATAAGCGCTTAAGGCTTACTGGGCAACGACGTTGCTCGCCTGCGGGCCCTTGGGACCGTTTTCGACGTCGAAGGAGACCTTCTGACCTTCGGCCAGGGTCTTGAAGCCGCCGCCCTGAATGGCGCTGAAGTGAACGAATACATCCGCACCGCCGTCATCCTGGGTAATGAAACCGAAGCCTTTGGATTCGTTGAACCACTTTACAGAACCTGTTGCCATGATATGTGTACCTTTACTAATTAAACAAAAATTCGGGTGTTGCTAACAGGAATTGTACTGGAATGGTTCGGGAGTAACGCAGGGGAACAACCTAAACTGCCAATGCCAAAATCTGTAGCTGGGGACACTATAGGCGATAATTTCGGTCGTGACCATAGGCTTTTATGAAATTTTCATTACCTTTTCTTGCCCCTCCAGTGGGGAAGAACACCCGATCCACCCATCGCATCGAACCACGGATAGCAAACGGGGTATCATGGGCCTCACACACTGCCACCACCCGATACAACAGAATGCCTCAGTACGTGCCCACAAATAGCGATGCCCTGACACAGCTGCAAACGATCTTCGGCTACGATGCCTTTCGTCCCCTGCAGGGAGAGATTGTCGATCATCTTTGCGATGGTGGTGATGCCCTGGTGTTGATGCCCACCGGCGGCGGCAAGTCGCTCTGCTACCAGATCCCGGCGTTAGTGCGTGCGGGGACAGGGGTTGTGGTTTCACCGCTCATCGCCTTGATGCAGGACCAGGTCGATGCCTTGCGACAGAACGGGGTGCGTGCCGCCTTTCTCAACTCTTCGTTGGGGGCGGGCGAGGCGCGTGAGGTCGAGGCAGCACTGCAAGATGGCACACTCGATTTGTTGTATGTCGCTCCGGAGCGACTGATGCTGCCGCGTACCCTGGATCTGCTGGCACAGGCGCACCTGAGTCTGTTTGCCATCGACGAGGCCCACTGCGTCTCTCAGTGGGGGCACGACTTCCGTCCCGAATATATCCAGCTTTCGGTCCTGCATGAGCGCTTTCCCATGGTGCCGCGGGTGGCGCTCACCGCCACAGCGGATGCGCCGACCCGCCGCGAGATCGTCGCACGTCTGGGGCTGGAGCAGGCACGGCAGTTTATCAGTGGCTTTGACAGGCCCAACATCCGTTACCGCATCAGCGAGAGTGGCGGTAACGCGCGAGAGCAGCTATTGCGCTTTCTCCGTACCGAACATGACGGTGAGGCGGGTATTGTCTATTGCCTGTCGCGTAAACGGGTCGAAGAGGTTGCCGCCTGGCTCGAGAGCAAAGGGCTCAAGGCGCTGCCCTACCACGCCGGGCTACCCGCCGAGACGCGTCAGCGTCACCAGCAGCGTTTCCTGCGTGAGGAGGGGGTGATCATTGTCGCCACCATCGCCTTCGGCATGGGTATCGACAAACCGGACGTGCGCTTTGTCGCCCATCTTAATCTGCCCAAGAGCATCGAGGCCTATTATCAGGAGACGGGTCGCGCTGGTCGCGATGGCCTGCCCGCTGATGCCTGGATGGCCTATGGTCTGCAGGATGTGATCACCCTGCGGCAGATGCAGGAGTCTTCCGAGGCCGATGAGACGCACAAGCGAGTCGAACGGCACAAGCTCGATGCCATGCTGGGGCTGTGTGAGCTGACCAGCTGCCGGCGCCAGGCGCTGCTGCGCTATTTCGGTGATGAACTGCATCAGCCCTGCGGCAACTGTGACAACTGTCTTGAGCCACCGGAGACCTGGGACGCTACGGTGGCGGCGCAAAAGGCGCTCTCCTGCGTACACCGTACCGGCCAGCGTTTCGGCGTTGGCTATCTGGTTGATGTACTGCTCGGTAAGGAGCATGAGCGGATCAGCCGCTTTGGTCACGATACCCTCAGTACCTACGGCATCGGTACCGAGCTGAACCAGAATGAGTGGCGTGACCTCTATCGCCAGCTCATCTCTCGCGGCCTGCTGAGCGTGGACCTTGAGGGCTACGGTGGCCTGCACCTGACGGAGGCCAGTCGCCTGGTGTTGCGCGGTGAGGAGCGGCTGATGTTGCGCAAACAGATCAAACGCAGCCGCAGCGATAAACGTGAGCGCAAGAACAACCGTCAGGTAGAGGCGGCTCACCGCAACCTGTGGGAGGCCTTGCGTGCTACCCGTCAGGCCCTGGCCGAGGAGCAGGGAATACCGGCCTACATGATTTTCCATGATGCTACCCTAATGGCGATGATCGAGCAGCGCCCGGAAACGCTGGGCCAACTGGGGGGGATCTCCGGAATCGGCGAGCGTAAGCTGGAGGCCTACGGCGAGAGCTTCCTTGAGGTCCTTTTGGCCCATCCCGACGGTGCCGGTGAGGCCATCACCGATACCGCCGAGGAGACACTGCAACTGTTTCGCCTCGGCATGGATGCGGAGGCCATCGCCCGGCAGCGGGGACTCAAACCGACCACAATCTACAGTCATCTGGCTGAGGCGATAGCCCGTGGCGAGGTGCCGCTGCAGGAGGTGGTGGTGTTGCCGGACGAGGAACTGGCGGCGATACGATTCGCTCTTGAGCACCATGGAGAGGGTAACCGTCTCAAACCGGTTTACGAGGCGCTGGGTGGCGAGTACCCCTATGAGCTGCTGCGCTGCGTTAGGGCGGCGCAGGAGGCGGGCGGCGTCTAAGGGGGGACTGGTCGAAATAATATTTCCATTCGGCCGCACCTGGGCCATCACTGCTATGTTGCGTTTCTTGGCAAGGACTCTGCCATTACCTGCGAAACGCGCCTTGCATTGATGGCCCAGGCACGCCCTCGGTGTTGACAACATTATTGCGACCAGCCCCCTAACGGCATTTTGTCCTGTCTTGACTACACTTGTCAGGCTTACGGCAGGCTTTGCCGTCTCTATTTCAAAATAGGAGGCGATGATGAAACAATTTCAGCTTGTGCTCGTTTCTTTCGTGCTATCACTGCTTTTCACCGGCCCGTTGCTGGCAGCCGGCGGCTTGGGGAGCGGTGGCGGAGCGGAATACAAAAGTCAGCAAATGGACCAGGAGCGGATGCGTACAAGGGAGCATGTGCCTGATCAGGACAGGGACCGCGATCGCCTGAAGGAGCAGGATCAGAGTCAAGATAAGGACCAGGACCAGGACCAGGATAAGGACCAGGATAAGGACCAGGATAAGGACCAGGATAAGGACCAGGATAAGGACCAGGATAAGGACCAGGATCAAATCAGGGAACCCGCGGCCCAGTAAGCCCCCTCAGGGGTGGCCGTCGTGCTGCCCCGCCTTATCGTTGCATGGTAGACACGAAACGCAGAACTGCCGCCAGCTGTCACAGCACTTTGACTGCCTGACCCACACCCGGTTAATGGGGCGATAGGCATTTCCCCCTACGGAAAGTTTGGTTAAAGTACCGGTAAATATGACACCAAGGGATCATGAGCATGTCAGCCAGTTGGATTATTCTTGGCCTTATCGCCGTTCTCGTTATTTATGTTATCGCGATTTACAACGGCCTGGTGGCGCTGCGTAACCGTGTAAAGAACGCCTTCTCCCAAATCGATGTTCAACTGCAGCGCCGGTACGACCTCATCCCCAATCTGGTCGAGACCGCCAAGGCTTATATCAAGCACGAGCGCGAGACCCTGGAGGCAGTAATTAATGCTCGTAAACAGGCTCAGGCGGCAGCCAGTCGTGCAGAACAGGATCCAACAGATGCTGCAGCGATACGCGAACTTGGCGGTGCAGAAAGCCTTCTGGGGGCCGCCATGGGGCGTTTTTTTGCTCTGGCCGAAGCCTATCCCGATCTTAAGGCCAACCAGAACATGATGCAGTTGACTGAGGAACTGAGCAGTACCGAGAACCGTATCGCCTTTGCCCGTCAGGCATACAACGATGCGGTGATGACCTACAACACCAAGTGTGAATCCTTTCCTGGCAACCTGGTCGCCGGCAAGTTTGGTTTCAAGCAGGCCGAGCTGCTGGAACTGGAGGAGCAGGAAGCCCGCAAGGCGGTCAAGGTTTCCTTTTAATTCCGCCGGGGAGTTCGCGGGGCTTAAATTCCTAAGATTTCCCAGTGAATACACGACAAGAGATCCATGGAAAAGACGGGAAATAGGTTCTTTTCCGGATTTTTTCTTGGTAACAAGATCTTGATTAAGGTTCTGAGCAATGGACTTCTTTTCGGCGCAGGATGAGGCACGCAGAAACACCAAGTGGCTGGTGCTGCTGTTTTTGCTGGCGGTGGTGTCGATCATTCTGCTGCTCTACCTGGCGATAGTCGGCTTTTCCTCCTATTCCAACACGACCTCGCTGGCCGAGCCCCTTCGTTGGTGGCAGCCAACACTTTTTTTCATTATTGCCGGCATCACCTCTGCTGTGGTCCTGCTCGGCAGCCTGTTCAAGACCTTGTCACTGACACGCGGTGGTGGGGCAGCGGTGGCGGGATCGCTCGGCGGGAGGCGGGTCAGTCGCAGCACCGGTGATGCCCTTGAGCGGCGTCTGCTGAATGTGGTCGATGAAATGGCCATCGCCTCCGGAGTGCCGGTGCCAATGGTTTACGTTCTTGATGAGGAGAGCTCAATCAACGCCTTTGCTGCCGGCGCCGATCTGCACTCTGCGGTCATTGCCGTTACCCGCGGCTGTTTGGAGCAGCTCAGCCGTGATGAGTTGCAGGGGGTGGTTGCCCACGAGTTCAGCCATATTTTTAACGGTGATATGCGCCTCAATATACGGCTTATCGGTATTCTCCACGGTATTTTGTTGTTGGCGCTGGTTGGGCGCATGCTCCTGCGCGGTGGAGGGCGGAGCCGCTCGCGAAATGCTGGAGGGATAGCCGTGGCCGGCGTTGCTCTGCTGGTTGCCGGTTATGCGGGGGTATTTTTCGGCCGTATGATCAAGGCCGCCGTGTCGCGCCAGAGGGAGTTTCTTGCGGATGCTGCCGCAGTGCAGTTTACCCGCAATCCGACGGGACTTGTCGGTGCACTGAAAAAGATCGGCGGGTTTGCCGACAAGCGTATCGGTCACCCTAATGCCGAAGAGGCCAGCCACATGTTTTTTGAAGCCGGGGTGGTGACACACCTCAACCTGTTGGCCACCCATCCGCCGCTTGAGCTGCGCATCCAGCGTCTCGAACCCGCGTTCACGGCTGTGCAGTCAACAGCCGGAAGGGCGTCGCAGACTCCAGCAAGTGGGGTGGCAATGGGCATTGGCGCCGGTGAGGCTTTCCGGACCAGCCCTGGCGGGGTGCGCCGGAGTGTGGGTAACAGCGACGAGCGGCATCTGACCTATGCCCATGAACTCCTGGCAGCGCTGCCGGCGAAGATTGTCACAGACGTGCATGATCCCCAGCGTGTTCGTGCAGTCGTCTACGCGTTGCTCGCGGGCTCGTTGGCGGAACCGGCAACCCAGATACCGGGGTTGCTGCAAGATGAGAACGAGGCGATTGTCGCCTTGGCTGTCAGTCATGTCTCTGGACTATCTTTCGAAAATCGCGCTGCTCGTCTGCCGTTGATCGAGCTGGCGATCCCGGCTGTAGGTGAAATCGACGGTGATCGTGCCGCTGTGCTGATGCGCAATTGCCGCACCCTGGTCGAAGCAGATAAGCGGGTGACGGTGTTTGAATTCGCTGTGCTTTCCCTGTTAGAACATGCGCTAGGTCTGCGCGAAGAGCGGCATGCGGCGTTTCACCGTCCTGGTTTGGCTGACATACGCAAAGACAGCGAAGTGCTCTTCTCGCTGCTGGCCCATGCCGGTCATGGTGATACGGATGCGGCCGAGAGTGCGTTTTACGCTGCATGGCAACGGATACAGCTGGAGGGAAAGGGTGAATTGCAAGAGCGCGGAGAGATCGCTATGCGGTTGTTTGAGGAAGCTCTTGCCAGACTGAATACCCTTAAGTTTTCCTTCAAGGCCAGGCTAATAGAGGCCGCTGTCGCTGCGATCACCGACGATAATATGGTGACCGTTACCGAAGCGGAGCTGCTGCGTGCCATCGGGGCGCGGCTGGGCTGTCCGATTCCACCGATACTGCCGGATAGTCCTGTTTGATAACAGGCACCATAAACCCGCAAGACAGAACGTAAGCGTAGAGGATATTTCTTCCCGGCTCTCAAAGAGAGCCGGGTGATACTCAGGGCCTGGTATGAAGATCTTTGGGGCGGTTAGAACGCAAATTGCACCCCGGCAGACCACATGTCCACATCCGACTCACCTGTGGTGTTTTCGTCACCGACATTGTTATATCGTTCCCACTCGGCACGCAATGCAATGTTATGGGTCAGGTTGTAGCCCGCACCAATACCATAGAAATAATCAGTACCGGTCTCACTCTCTGTGATTGCGGCAAATGGCATTGCGCCCAGATCGACATCCCAGTATTGGAGCCCGCCCTTACCAAATAACTCAAAGCCGTAACTCAGCGGGAGGATACCGACGGCTGCAACGGTCATTGATAAGGCTTCCCAGGCGATATCGATAGTGCCGACAGGTGGATTTGTGACATTGCTAGTGATGCTAACCTCGCCCAGATCCGCATAGCTACCCTCGACAGCAAGGTATCTGTTGAACTTGTAGCCGCCGAAGACCTTCCATCCGGTATCCGTATCGTCTACCGAGGATGAAGCAGTGATGCCACCTGCAGCAAGTTCAGCATCAAGCTCCGCGGCACTGGGGGCGTCTTTCACCTTGGTTCCGCCAATACCGCCGCCGAGATAGAAACCGGTATCTGCAGCAAATGCCGAAGACGCGGCAAAGAGCGTAGTCGCGAGGGTCGTGGCCATAAGTTGTGTTTTCATGATGGACTCCTTTTCTTCGATATGGGGGGAAGTATGGATGCAGTGATATGCTAAGTAGGCGTTCCATTAATGTAGTTGTTTTTTCTGACCCTGCAACAGTATAACAACGAATATGATGGGGTATGTTTACAGCAGAAACAGGGTGATACAAAAGGTTTACACTTCCGCTAAATGGTGACACATAAGTCAGGATTCCCTGGCACTCCACGCTTTTTTTACTCGTTCTGTGGAGTATCCGCTTGCCCGCTATTTTGTTCTGACAGTGCCGCCAGAAAGGGTTTACTGTGTTCACCGAAGTAGATCGAACGGTGTGGAAATGGGATTTCAATCCCTTCGCGATCAAATGCGATTTTCAACCGCCGGCGAAATTCCCTGCCCACTTCCCATTGCTTGATCGGTTTGGTTTTGAGGCGCCCTTTGATCACTACGGCAGAGTCAGCGAACGCATCGACACCAAAGATCTCTATGTCCTCAATCAGCAATGGCCCGAAGTCGTCGTCGCTGAGCATCTCCTTGCCGACTTCTTTCATTACGGCCATGACGTGATCAACGTCTTCCTTATAGGCAACACCGATGTCGAATACATAACCGGACCATTGGTGGGTAAGATTGGAGAGGGTGTTGATAGCGCCGTTGGGGAAGACATGGACCACACCGGAGAGATCACGCAGGATCAAGGTGCGGAAGTTGACTGCTTCGACCAAACCACCCGTGCCGTTGATGATAGCCACATCGCCAACCCGCACCTGGTTTTCGAGAATGAAAAAAAAGCCGGCGATCACATCGCGGACCAGATTCTGTGCGCCAAATCCGACAGCCAGGCCGACAATGCCGGCGCTGGCCAGAATTGGACCTATCTCCACACCGAGTTCGCGCAGGACCATCAGTGCCCCGGTTAACACCAGCATGATGATGGCGGCCTGGCGCAGTAGGCGCACGATGGTCTCCGCCCGCTTTTGTGCTTCGCTTGGAGGCTCGTCAATGGCACCACCCAGTAACCTTGCTTCAAGGCGTCCGAGCAGAACTTTGACAAGGTGCATGACGCTCCAAAGCAGTAGGACTATCAACAGAATACGAAGGCTTGAGTTGATAATCGAATCCCAGTTTACCGCCGCCAGGTATTGCCCCAGCCTTTGGGTCAGATCCATAGCGTTCTCCTCATTGTCTCAACCGCGAAGCCCTCTGGACGGAGAGGGGATTCCCTTACTGGTGGAGTAGCAGCTGTTTCAGAACAACTGCCTGATTGTGCTGCGTATCTTTTGCGCCATACAGCAGTACGAGGTGTTTCTGTTGTGATAATTTCTTTAATCGTTGCAGTTCATCGTTCAGCGGTTTGAGCTCTTCCTCATACCGGCGAATGAATTCCGTCCATTTTGTTTCATCGTGCGCAAACCATTTCCGCAGTTCAGTTGAAGGGGCAAGTTGTTTGGCCCACTCATCCATCTCCAGTCTGTCTTTTCTGATCCCGCGGGGCCATAGCTTGTCGACCAGAACGACATAGGCGTCTTTCGGTTTGTCATGTTTCTGGAACTCGTAGACCCGTTCGATATTTATCGCCATCAGTAGAATCTGGAGCGTTTCAACGCTCAAAAATCAGTGATTCGGGTGTGGCGCCGAGTTCCCTCAACGCGCTGGTAATCGCCCTGACAAAAAGGGGGGGGCCGCAGACATAGAAATGCTGTTTTACATCGGTGATTTGCCTTTCCAGATAGTCCTTGTCAATACGACGTTGCCGGCAACGGCAGTCGCTCTCTCGGGTGCAAAGGAAGGTGGCTGAATCACCAAGATAATGGCGCAGCTCCTGTTCGCAGATAATATCGTCCGGTCCTTTGCTGGAAAAAAGCAGCTGGTGACCAACCAGTTGGTTCTCGCGGGCTAACTGACGGATGATTGCCAGGAATGGGGTGATACCGGCACCAGCGGCAATGAAGGTCCCGGGTCCGTTGTACTGAATACTGCCGAAAGGTTCCGTTATCAGCAGCTTGGCCCCGACCATAAGCTGATGCAGCTGCGCGGTCACTCCCTCGTGTTCGGGATAACCCTTGATGCTGAATTCCAGCACCCTGTCGTCGGCAAGCGAGGTGGGTGTGAAGGGGCGCTTTTTGTCTTCCCACCCCGGTTTGTCAATTGCCAGTTCGACACCTTGGCCTGGTTGGAAAACGAATCCTTCCGGGCGGGAGAGGACGAATCGTTTGACGTCATGGGTGATGAACTCAGTCATCAGGACCGTGGCGTGTTGTACCATGGTTATCTCTCCTCGGAACCTTCGGTGCAGAGACCCTTGTCGGTTTGCTGCTGGAGCGTTCACACCCAACGCATGCGAATAAGTATGATGAAAAAACTTTAGCAGTTGGACCTGTTATTGCCAGTAAGCCACTATAACGGGATGGGCATCCATATTGAGGTGACCTGTTATTTTCACATCGATGAGGAGAGACAATTCAAGATGAGGCGACGTGATGTTCTCAAGTTGATGCTGGCAAGCAGTGTACTTTTTGCCTGCGGCAGGATGGCAGGGGAACCGCGTATTGGAATTGCTCTGGGAGGTGGGGGAGCCAAGGGATTGGCCCATGTGCTGATGCTGGAGGTCTTCGATGAGTTGGGGCTCGTTCCACATCGCATTGCTGGCAGTAGTATTGGTGCGGTAATGGGGACGCTTTATGCTTCCGGCATGAGTGGAGCGGAAATACGCGCGTTTGTCGATCAACTTACGGTGTCAGGCGACGAGACCTGGTTGGATTCGCTCTTTTCCGAGGAGATCTCGCGCTGGATGGATTTTGTTGAGTTGAAGGTTGGGGAGGGGGGACTGGCGGATTCCTCAATTTTTATCAAATATCTGGGGGAGCTTACCGGGTGCAGTGATTTCAGTGAACTCAAGGTACCGCTCAAGGTGGTGTGCGCCGATTTCTGGAGCCGTGGACAGGTGGTATTTGAAAACGGTCCTTTGTTGCCCGCGGTGAAGGCAAGTATTGCCATTCCGGGACTATTTGAACCGGTTCATTATGCCGACAGGGTGTTGGTCGATGGCGGCCTGGTTAACCCGGTACCCTTCGATTTGCTGATGGATGAGTGCGACTTGGTGGTCGCTGTCGATGTACTGGGCATGCGCACTCCGAAGAGTAACAACGGTCCGGGCCTTTTCGAGAACTCATTCAACAGTTTCCAGATACTGCAAAGTGCAATCGTACGGGAGAAGTTGGCGCGGCACGCGCCGGATATCTATGTCCGCCCGAGTATCATGGATGTACGGGTGCTTGAGTTTAACAAAGTCGAGCAGATCTACCAGCAAGCGACCCCCGCGGCAAACCGCCTGAGGTCAACGTTGCGCTCCATGTTAGGGCGTTGATAAGAGCGGCTTTCGTCGCAGGCTAGATGGTGTTGATAATGATACCTGCATCACATAACCGTTGTGCCAGTGTCGTCTTTGCAAGCATGATGGGTTAACTTCGATGCCCCGCAGAGAAAACCAGGGGGTGTGATGAAAAAGCTCTACATCATTATGGTGGTGACACTAGTTGCTGTGTTGACCCTGCCGTTATGGGGTAGTTGTGATCTTAATGCCAAGGGATGCACTACCTGGTGTAACGTACGCCATTATGGTTCTGACCTCAGGATCGCCTCCTGTAATGCTGAGTGCTCGACAGACCAGTTACGCTGCCTGGCTGAACAGGGGAGTCTCGAAGTTGGGCGCTTCATCGATGGGTTGGGAAAGTAACGGTTGATGGTGGTAACATCCACTCGGTCTAACTGCCGAGTGGAACAAAGTTTGAGGGAATGGGCATTACTCCCAGAAGCGCCACCATTTACGCTCTTTCTTGGGCTCTCCTTCTTCAGTGCCTACCCCCTGCTCTTTATGTTCCTGCTCCATCCTGCGCTCCTGCTGCTCCTCCATGGATTTGGTTTGTTGGCCTTCGCTCTTCATTTTATCCCGAGTCATCTCACGCTGTTGCTCCATGCTGCGCTCGCTTTCTTCATCCATCATTTTGAGTTGTTCTTCCTTAGCCTCCATTCCCGCGGCGGCCTCAGTTCCACGCTCTTGCGCCATACCTTGCTGCGCGGCGAGCAGAGGATTGAGCGGCGAAGCGGCGAGGATAAGTATTGATGTTGTGGTGAGTAATACTTTCATGATAGTTCTCCTTGTGGCTTTGTGCTTTGACTCCAACAAAAGTAGCGGTATTTCGGCCGAGTGCAACCGGCGCGAGGGGAGTGCCAGGCTGAGAAGCAAAAAACCCCGCCAAGGCGGGGTTTTTCGTCAAGAGATGGTTGGTATTACTGAGGTACAACGTTACTTGCTTGTGGACCTTTGGGACCGTCTTGCACGTCGTAAGTGACCTTTTGGCCTTCGTTCAGGGTTTTGAAGCCGCCGCCCTGAATAGCGCTGAAGTGAACGAAGACATCCGGTCCACCATCATCCTGAGCGATAAAGCCAAAGCCTTTGGATTCGTTAAACCATTTCACTGTGCCTGTTGCCATGATACTTACCTTTTTAAAATAAACTTATTGTTGATTGCAGGTCATGAATCGGGGTGTTCAGGAGATAACGCGAAAAGGTAACATCCAAAACGGCCACTGCCATAAACTGCAGGTCTCTTCGAGTATACGATACAGAAATCAGCTTGACCACACGATTTAATCGCTATTTTTCAAGCTGATTAGTGTTATTTATGACCAGCTAACGCGCACTTATTGTGTGGCTACAGAATAAATAAGTGGATAGCAGTCAGAAGCGGTTTTGTTAACAGTAGCTTTTTATTCTCCCTTAAAGGGGGCCTCTTGTTGTGGCCCCCTAAGGGAAAAGTGGTTTTTTTCTGGTAAGACTCAGCTCTCTTTGTCGCTGGTGTAGAACAGGCCAGGGATGATGCTCTTTTTGAGGATCTTGGTCTCCCCCATCTCTGCCTGGCCGGACTCGCTGAAGCGAAAGAAGGTCTGACCTATCCGGATCATATCCCCATCAAGCAAAAGATGGGCGGTGATCGGAGCGTGGTTGACGAAGGTGCCATTGGTACTACCCAGATCACGGAGCACGTGGTGGGAGAATTGTGGATCTTGCTCGCTTCGGACTTCCTCTATTAGCGCATGTTCGCGACTGGATAGGTCGTCATTGATGCTCAGGTCATTCTCTTCACTGCGCCCGAGGCGATAAGGGGATTTATCGATAGCGATTTTCACGCCGGGAACATTGTTTTTGTATTGAATCAGGGTGGCCATGGTTCAGTTCCTGTAGGACGCAATGCCTTCCGATTATATGTCCTCCTGCGAGGAATTTGTACGACTAGGTCGCAAAATTATTGATCCTTCACACGGAGGCCGCTTCCTCCCTTATGCCGGCATGGACCATGCCGAGGCGGCTTCCTATGAGGTAGATGATAACTCCGCTGGTGATACCCGGGGCAATGGCATAGATGAGCCCCGGCATCAGTAACGGCCAGGCATAGACCATGACTATGCCGCCAAGCATCATCGCAATGGAGTGTGCCTCACTGGGCCGTCGTCCCAGGGCGTAGACGGTGAGTAGCGGGGCGAAGCCTGCACCCAGAACAGCCCAAGCGTCGAGCACCAGGACAAAGACACTCTTGTCGCTAAACAGCGCGACCCGCAGCGCGAGCAGGCTAATCACAACCGTACCGTCCTTGGTGATGAGGTAGTGATCTACCCTTTGTCGGTGGAAGTCGCGGGTAAGTGAGGCGGTACAGCTGAGGATTAGCAGTGGATATGGTGGCGGCGAGGATCCCCGCCGATACCATCCCGACCAGTACTGGCGGTAACAGCCCCTGAGCCAGGGTCGGCAGAGCCAGTTCGGCATCGAAACTCTCAACCTCCGGCAATAGCACGCGCACGGCGAGGCCGACACCAATGGTCATGGCAGACTCGGTTGATGCTCTCCGGTTTATCCATGGTCATGAAGCGAACCATGATGTGCGGCTGGCCTGCCACGCCGTACCCGGCGAAAAACTAGCCTAGAACGAATGCCAGGCCTCCGAGCAGTGGCCGTAGCTCATGTCCTGTGGCATCAGTGACAGATAGTTTCCGTCGATTTCTCCAAGCCTGTCGCTAGCGCCACCAAAGCCGCCGAGCGTATCCAGGGTGATGTAGAGCATCATCGCCATGGCTACAAACATCACGATGGACTGTACCGCATCGGTCCAGATTGAAGCGCGGATCGCCGCGGGCGAAAGAGTAAAGCAGTACGATTACCGTGCCGATGAGTGCCCCGCTATAGAGTTCCCAATCAAACAGTACATGCAACGCCTTGCTGCCGGCGCTGAGCTGGGCGGCGGCATAGGTGCCGAGAAAGAGCAGGGTAATGAGGCCGACGAGAAAGCGCAGCGCCGGGAAATTGGTATCGTGCTAATGGCTGAGCAGGCCGCCGAAGGTATGCACGCCATGACGCTCGGTCATTTCCCGAACTGGCAGGCGCGGCATTCAGCCGAGTCGCTCTTTGAGCTTGCGCAGCACGCTGGCGGCAGCGGTTAGCTCCTCAAGATTGAAATTATCGGTGATGCTGTTGGCCCAGGCAATCTGGGTGATACTTGCCTGATCAAAGATTTCTCTCCCCTTGGTTGTGATGTCCACCAGTTTGGCGCGTTTATGATCTGGATTGGCGTGGTAGGCGAGCACATCCTGTTTGACCAGAATATCGCACAGTCGCTGTACACTCTGGCGCTGCAGCCCCATGCGCCTAGCGATCTGGGCCACTGTCAGTGGTCGCTGTTCCAGCTTCAGGGCTGCCAGTACCTGCCAACGTGCCCCGGTAAGGCCATGGGTAGCACTTAGTGTATCAGCGGCCGCCAGCAGCCTGCCGTTGAGCTGGAAAAGCTCTTCGATCAATGTATTTAGTGCTTCGCCTTTGCTTGATAAAGCCATACTGTTCCACCGTGGGCAATATGACAGCGTTCTGTCATTGTGACACTTTATCCTGTCACCTTCGGGAGGGAAAGCATAGGATATTTTTTAATAAGAGGGGTTCTGTCCGGTCGGCAGCTGCCACCTGGTCAGAGGATGGATTTGTACATTCAATTAAAGGTTATAAGCAGTCTTGACGTGAGCTGTGTCGTTCATAAGCAGCATCATTTTTGCTGGAGTACTTGGGTAATCCCCCTATACTTTTAATATCGGTTGTGTGAGTCGTGGATGGTAGGCATGGCAGGTTGTGCCTGACATCGCAATCCAGAGGAGGTTTGGAGTATGTCTGAACTGCCCGTTAAAGAACCCGAACCGGTCTCCTGCGAGATATGCCACCAGGAGATTTCCCGTGCAGAATCACTGAGCGTCGAAGGCAAGGAGTATATCTATTATTTTTGTGGGAATGGATGCTATTCACGCTGGAATGCGCGCATAGAAAAGGAAAGAAGGGAGAAGGCGTCAAAATAACCTTACGGCTGATGTAGCGACAGCACATCGTTTGCGGCGGTAGTGAAGCTGCTTAGTGTAGTGTCACAAATATTTCTTTTCGCTGGCGTCTCCCCATGCAGAATCTATACTTTTAATTAGATTTTAAATCGTGTCGCTTGCTCTTCTGTAAGCGATTCTTTTCCTCACAACCTGAGTAGTCAAAGGAGGTGAGTATCATGCCCGGCACTGATATTAATAGATATATTCTGAATGAGCGTGCGATTGAGCAGGATCCGGAAGGGTACTTGAGTGAACTCCCCCCCTGGTCGAGCACACATGCAGAGCAACTGGCCAGAGAGCAGCAGATCGAGATGACCGATGAGCACTGGGATGTGGTCAATTTTCTTCGTGAGCGCTTTATACACGAGGGGCAGGCGAAGAGCGGTCGCCAGATCATTGAAACGCTTGAGGAGCGCTATCGCAACAGAGGCGGCAGGCGATATCTCTATACCCTATTTCCCCACGGTCCGGTGACTCAGGCGACCAAAATCGCCGGTCTTCCCCTGGCCCCCTATACCACTGATCCCCACTTCGGGAGTACTGAGTAACGACAGGGCCTTCGCGAAGCACTTTTCGCGAAGACCCAGTATGTTTCCTTTCCGTGAGTTTCACGGTCCTTTCTATTCAAGCAATTGTGATCGTTTCCTGGTGATAGCCACTGGCACCGTCAGGATAGCGGCGTGTGCGCTTGGCTGTCTGCCGTTGCCCGGTGCCGTCGGTGGCGCGCACCTGAATAACGTGCCTGCCGGCAATAGGGTTTTTCCAGTGGTAGCTCCACAGCGACCAGACATGTGATCGGGGCGGTGTTTCCAGGTGGCAGGCTTGCCATGTTTTTCCGTCATCAAGCGAGATCTCGACATGCCGGATACCGCGCGCACCGGCAAACGCCGTACCGCTAAGGCGGCTAGCCTTTTCGACCTCTATCGGGGGGAGCGGGTCGAGACGTGAAAAGGTTTTCATGGGCACTTCGCCAGCCCAGCCGCGGCGCTCCCAGTAAGAGGTGGTATTACTTTCGCCAAGCAGGGTGATGCGACGCAGCCAGCGCGGCTGCTTCATGCCGTAGAGGTCAGGCAGGATCACCCTGGCTGGAAAGCCATGGCCAGCAGGCAGCGGCTCACCATTCATCTTTAACGCAATAAAGGCGTAGTCATCGGTGGCTCGCTCGATCGAGACACTGGAGTAAAAGTCGTCCAGACCCTCGAACATGACACTTTTTACCTCGCTGGAGAGTCCCGCCTGTGCCAAGTAGCTTTTTAGTGGCAACACATGCCAGTTGGCGTTGCCGATGAGGCTTCCGCCGATCGAATTGCCGATGCATTCGAAGGTATAAGGAATGACCCGGTCGGCCCTCTCATTCAGTTCGGCATAGCGGGTTTTGTGGACGTTTCTGTCCGGTCCGACCAGTTCCAATGACCAGTTACTCTGCACCGTTTCCTGGTTCACCGGTGGGCGATAATCGGGATCCACTGCGACAAGAAAAAATTCCTCGTTGGGGGTGATGAATGTGGTGCGGCGCTGGCGCTCTGGGCGAAGACCCAGTGCCTGTTGCTCCGGTGAGCAGCTTCCGAACAGTGTGGTGGCAGCACTGGTCGCCAATACGTGGATGAATCCACGGCGGGAGAGAAATCCTTGCTGACTTTCGTGCGATGGCGGCATATGTGCTCCTCCGTAAGGAGATCGATAAAAAATTAGCTATGTTCTGCAAAATGACAACTCCCCGTGAGCGCAGAGAAGACAAGTACTCTTGCCTTACCAGAAATGAGCGCCCGTGGGTAAGGAGCACCTAATCTTGCTATTATTTGTTTCATCCTCTCCATTTCCGGTGTCCGATCCTCATCAACATCATCTGTGGTTGGCGAATAATCCCGTTACGGTCTTTTGTCGTTTCATTGAGTGCCATTGCCCTGAAGACCGGTTTGAGTTGTCTGATTCCTTGCCTAAGCTTTCTTGATACAGGCTGAATGGCTCTCCATTAAGCGTACGCATTGCACATCACTTTCCGGGAGGTGCAGGCATGAACCCGCTATTAGAACTCCATGAACATGGGCAGGGATTTTGGCTGGATACGCTCTCGCG
>JBFFNE010000021.1:0-37512 GCA_041563315.1 Thiohalomonadaceae bacterium | reverse complement strand
GTCGCCTTTGGTCGCTAAGAAGTCGTACAAGAGAGTCGGTGGATGTGAATGCGATCCACTGTAAGGCGCAAAAATAGGTTTACATAGGCTCGATGGTAACAGTCACAGTGCCACTGACGTTGAACACCTCAATGCCATCATCGATGTGACCCAATTTTATAAGGCCGTTGGCATAGCCAAAATCCCTGTAAAACAGGGCAAGATTCCCCCAGGGTGCGTAGTAAGTGAGATCTCCCACCTAGGGGTCAACTCCTGCCGGTGCCCCCTCTTCGGAGAGCTTCCTGGGAAGATAGGCTATTTTCTCGGTACCGGCGTAATCCTCCAACGTAAGTTTTAGCGGTAATAGGGTAAGGAAGTCCCGAGTGGTCGGGCTGTCGATGAGGGAGGCCGTTATCGAATGGCCGTCAACGGTAAGTCGAATCTTCATGGCAGAGGTCTCCGAATGAGATGCCTTTTGTGTCCGGGATTCGGTACCGTATTGGTGGTTAGTCGTCTGCGCAGCAAAGGGAGCGATGACATACATTAAAGCCATAAATACCAATGTGATTTCAGATAGCCGTTTCATATATACAAATTAGAAGACCATGCACCCGATGCACAACAACCTCCACCCTTAATTATGCTGAGAATGTCGCTGGATCGATTACGTAGCGCTAACGAGCCTTTTTGTACACCACATTCTCCCAGGCCACGTGTTTCCGACGTCCACTACCGTTGACAGACGGGTATAGCCCCTCATCCAGGATAACGGTCTGGCATTTCCAGGTGTGTCGAGATTGCAAAGGGGTGATGCTGGCATCTCTTTGTTTCTTTGCACTTTCTTAACTATATTGCTTGTGATGCACACTTCGCGGGAAAGACGCGCTATCGATTGAACGTGTACCTGGTGAATTGTTCCGCGAGAACGACGTCATCAGGCCGATGAGTCATGCTGGGATGTAATGCAAGGTATGGAATCATAGCCATTCTTACGTAATAAAATTACTAGGATTGTGAAGCAACATGACGAAGCGGATGGTTATCCTCTTATGGGCTGTTTTGCTCACTCTTCCGGCAGCGGTGCCAGCCGCACGCCAGCCCCCGGTAGTGAATGTTGCCATTGTGACAGACGGATCTTCGGAGCGCGTGGCATCCCTGCGCGCACTGTTCCTGGAAGAGGTGCGCGCGGTCAATCGCGGCGAATTTGATATCCAGGCACCCGCCGATCTGCAACTCGAAGCTGATCGCACTCTCGCTGGCGTGCGCAAAGCCCTCGATAAGGTATTCGCCGATCCCCGTACCGATCTGGTAGTGACGCTTGGCGTCCTGGGGTCGCATGCTGCTGCGCAACGCACCAGCCTGCCAAAACCCACGGTGGCTCCGCTGATCACTAACCACGGGCTGCAGGATCTTCCCTATAAAGATGGTGTCAGTGGCAAACGTAACCTGAGCTATGTCAGCCTGGACGTGGACATCCGTCGCGACCTCACGGCATTTCGCGAGATCGTGCCTTTCAAACGGCTGGTGCTCCTGCTCGATGGCGCTATTGAGGAAGCGATCCCCGGTATCCGTGATGAAGTAACCCGCGTTGCGCGCGAGCTTGATATCACGATCACACCGGTAACAGGAGCGAAAGATGCACGTCCTATTTTGGCAGCTATTCCAGAGGGTACGCAGGCCGTTTACGTTGGCCCGCTGCCGGCCCTGTCTCCGGTAGAGAATCAGCGGCTGGTGGCGGGCCTCATCGAGCGGGGGTTGCCGAGTTTCGCCTTTGAGGGCAAAACCGATGTGGAGCGCGGCCTTCTGGTCGGCATCGCGCCCGCGGTGCAAATGGATAGGCTGGCCCGGCGCGTCGCTCTCAACGTGCGGCGCATCCTACTTGGGGAGGATGCTGCTACCTTACCCGTAGCGTTTGCACGGGCGGGAGGGTTGACCATCAACATGCGTACCGCGCGAGGCATCGGTTTTTCACCCGCCTGGCAATTGCTGACCCGCGCCGAACTCCTGCACGAAGAGCCGGAGCCGACCGGAACGCCGTTAACGCTGGCGAATGCGGTACGTGATGCGCTGGATCTTAACCTCAACCTGCGTATCGCGCAGACGAACGTCGCCGCCGGTAAGGAAAACATCCGCCAAGCCCGTTCAGCCCTGTTGCCCCAGGTTGGACTCAGCGGCCGCAGCGTTACGATCGAGGAAGATGACGCAATTGCGATTCCCGGACGCGCTGAGCGCACTACCAGTGGCTCGCTCACCCTTAATCAGCCCCTTTACTCGGAACCCGCCTGGGCCAACCTCGAGATCCAGAAACAGTTACAGACTGCGCGCGAGAGCGAACGCGAACGGGTTCGACTCGACATCGTCCTCGAGACGGCCCAGACCTACATCGACGTGCTACGCGCCAAGACCAATGCACGTGTGCAGAAGGACAACCTGCGGCTGTCACGCTCGAACCTGGAGCTGGCGCGGGCACGGCGGCGTATCGGCACCGCAGGGCCGAGCGAGGTCTACCGCTGGGAAAGCGTGATTGCCAATGCTCAGCGCGCCGTGGTCGAGGCGCAGGCGCAGACGCGCGTGGCGGAAATAGCACTTAACCGGCTGTTACACCGGCCGCTCGAGGGCGCGGTCGCCACCGTTGACTTCGGTCTGGACGAACCGGTTCTCATCAGCAGTCAACAGCGCCTCTTTGATCTGATCGACAATCCGGCGAGCTTCCGCGTCATGCGTGACTTTATCGTCCAGGACGCATTCGCTGTCGTGCCTGAGTTGCGTCAATTCGATGCCGGCATCCAAGCCCAGGAGCGAACCCTCGAATCGGCGCGCAATGCCTACTGGCAGCCGACACTGAACCTGCGTGCCGACCGCACTGAGACCTTCTCGCGCGATGGCGCGCTAGGCGCACCCCTACCTGGCGTGGACGACACCGAAACCACCATCGCTTTGCAATTGTCGTTTCCATTATTTACTAGCGGCGCACGCAATGCCCGGAAGGTTAAGGCTTACGAGGAGTTGACTGGACTGTACGTGCAACGCCAGGCCACGGCTGAGCGCATTGAGCAGCGCATTCGTTCGGCACTGCACACCACGCGTAGTGCCTATACGGCGATCAGGTTGTCGCGCCAGGCGGCCGACTCCGCCGAGAACAATTTCGTCGTGGTGCGCGACGCGTACTCACGCGGCACGATTTCGATCCTTGACCTGCTTGATGCGCAGAACGCTGCGCTGGTAGCCGATTTGCGCGCAGCCACCGCAGTGTATGATTTTGTGAGCGCCTTGATGGAAGTCGAGCGTGCAGCGGCGCGCTTCGATTTTCTCCAGACCCCAAAAGACCAGGCCGATTGGTTCGAGCGCCTGGATCGCTATTTGGCCACGCATGGCATGTCGGTGCCGCAACCTGACCGGGAGGGCCAACGGTGATCGAGCTCATCAAAAAGAAAAAGACAATTATCGGCCTGGCGGTGCTAGCGGCTGTGCTAATCGTGCTCGCCTTGCAGTCCCTGCAGAAACCCGCACTACCGCAAGGCATTGCTTCCGGCAACGGTCGTCTGGAGGGGACCCAGGTCGATATCACCGCGAAGTTCCCGGGTCGACTCGCTGAGGTGTTTGTTAAGGAGGGTGACGACGTAGAGGCCGGCCAAGTACTGGCACGCATGGACATGCGCGAGCTCGAGGCCGAGTTGCACCAGGCGCAGGCTCAGGTAACGCAGACACAAAAGCAGCGCATTGCAGCGGCGGCGGTCCTCACCCAGCGCAAGAGTGAGGTGGCGCTGGCAGAGAAGAACCTGGCGCGTTCCCGCGAACTCTATGAGAACCAGAATATTCCCATTGAACAGTTGCAACGCAGCGAGACGGCCGTGCAGACGGCCCGTGCCGTACAGTCGGCGGCAGAGGCGGAGCTGGCGCTGGGCGATGCGTCCATCGACGCGGCACAGGCCCGTGTTGAGTCGGTGCGCACCCGCATTGACGACAGCACGCTCAAGACCCCACTTGCCGGGCGGGTGCTGTACCGGCTGGCTGAACCGGGCGAGGTGCTGCCGTCCGGCGGTAAGGTGTTTACGGTGCTCGATCTGACCGACGCCTTTATGACCATTTTCCTGCCGACGCAGCAGGCCGGCCGCCTGAGTATTGGTGACGAAGCGCGCATCGTATTCGACGCCATCCCCGAGTACGTTATCCCGGCGTCGGTATCGTTTGTCTCACCCGAGGCACAATTCACCCCGAAGGAGGTCGAGACTCAAACCGAGCGCGAGAAGCTGATGTTCCGCGTCAAGGTGCGCATCGCCCCTGAACTGCTGGCAAAACACAGCGCCATCATGAAGACCGGTGTGCCGGGTGTGGCCTACGTTCGGCTCAGCGCTGATGTCGCCTGGCCCGAGAACCTGCAGGTAAAGCTGCCGCAATGAGTGCACAACCGCACTTTGTTGCGCGCGTGGCTGGCGTCAGCCACCGCTATCGCAAAGTGCATGCGCTCGACGATGTCTCGCTCGATATCCCTGCCGGCTGCCGTGTTGGCCTGATCGGTCCGGACGGCGTGGGGAAGTCGAGCCTGCTTGCACTCATCGCGGGCGCACGCCGCTTGCAGAGCGGCAGCGTCGAGGTATTCGGCGGCGATATGCGGCCTGCAGGCTATCGCAACAAAATATCACCGCGCATCGCCTACATGCCGCAAGGCCTGGGCCGCAACCTGTATGCAACGCTGTCGGTGTTCGAGAATATCGATTACTTCGGTCGGCTGTTCGGCCAGGGGCGTGCTGAGCGCACGACGCGGATCGACGAGTTGTTGGCGAGTACCGGGCTTACTCCGTTTCGTGACCGTCCAGCGGCCAAGCTCTCCGGGGGGATGAAGCAGAAGGTGGGTCTGTGCTGCGCATTGATCCACGACCCTGACCTGCTGATCCTCGACGAACCCACCACCGGAGTCGATCCTTTATCAAGACGCCAGTTCTGGGAACTGATCGACCGCCTGCGCGCGCGTCGCGCCGGCATGAGCGTGATCGTCGCCACCGCCTATATGGAGGAGGCCGAGCGTTTCGACTGGCTGGTGGCGATGAATGGCGGGAAGGTGCTGGCCACCGGCAGTCCAGCCGAACTGAAGGGGCGTAGCGGGGCGGCTACGCTCGATGAGGCGTTCATCGCACTGTTGCCCGAATCACAGCGCGCGGGCCACACGGGCTTGAGCGTGCCACCACGTGAGGTCGAGACCAACGGCATATCGGCCATCGAGGCCGAGGGGCTCACCATGCGATTCGGCGCCTTCACCGCCGTTAATAGCGTGAGCTTTCGTATTCAGCGTGGCGAGATATTCGGTTTTCTCGGCTCCAACGGTTGCGGCAAGACCACCACCATGAAGATGCTGACCGGGCTCCTGCCACCAAGCGCCGGCAGCGCCAAACTGTTCGGTCATCCTGTCGACCCGCATGACCTCGCCACCCGCAAGCGGGTCGGTTACATGACCCAGGCGTTCTCGCTCTATGCCGAACTGACAGTGCGGCAGAACCTGCTGTTGCACGCTCGCCTGTTCCATTTGCCGGCGGATGACGTTATGCCGCGCGTGCACGAGTTGATAGAGCGGTTCACCCTTGGCGAGCACGCTGACGCCCTGGCCGCCGAGTTGCCGCTTGGCATCCGCCAGCGGCTATCGCTCGCGGTGGCCATGGTACACAAACCGGAGATGCTGATTCTCGACGAACCGACCTCGGGCGTCGACCCGGTGGCGCGCGATCAGTTCTGGGAGCTGCTGCTCGACATCGCCCGCCGCCAGGGAGTGACGATCTTCATCTCCACCCATTTCATGAACGAGGCGGAGCGTTGCGATCGCATTTCGCTGATGCACGCGGGTAACGTACTGGCGAGCGGCACGCCGGCAGAACTTAAACAATCCCGCGGCATGACCACCCTGGCGGATACCTTTATTTCCTATCTGGAGGAGGCCGCCGGCAAGGAAGAGGAAGCCACGCCGGTCGCTCCAGTCACGGCACCATCGATTGTACAGGCGGCGGCACAGCCGGCGCGCGGCGGCTTCCGCCTGATGCGCCTGTTCGGCGTGGCACGCCGTGAGATGCTGGAGCTGGTGCGCGATCCGATCCGGCTCACCTTCGCACTGTTCGGCTCGGTGCTCCTAATGATACTGCTCAGTTATGGCATGACCTTCGACGTTGAGGCGTTGCGCTTCGCCACCCTGGATCGTGACCAGACGCCGGAAAGCCGTGACTATATTCAGAACATCGCCGGCTCGCGCTACTTCCTCGAGCGCCCGCCCATCCATGATCACGCCGAACTTGACCGGCGCATGCGCGATGCAGAGCTGAGTCTCGCCATCGAGATGCCGCCTGGCTTTGGCCGTGATCTCAAGCGCGGCCGGATGCCCGAGGTCGGCATGTGGATCGATGGGGCCATGCCCTTTCGTGCCGAGACCATCCGCGGCTATGTGCAAGGTCTGCACTATCAATACCTGACCGACCTCGCCACCCGTAACGGGATGACTTCACCAGTGGCCGCTGCCGACATCGAAGCGCGCTACCGCTACAACCAGGATTTCGAGAGCTTCAACGCCATGGTGCCGGGCACCATTGCAATCCTGCTGGTGCTTATTCCGGCGATGCTCACGGCACTCGGCGTGGTGCGCGAAAAAGAGTTGGGCTCGATCACCAATCTGTATGTCACACCCATTACCCGGCTGGAGTTCCTGCTTGGCAAGCAGCTGCCGTATATCGGGGTCAGTATGTTTGGTTTTTTTGGACTCATGGCACTGGCGGTGTTGCTGTTCGATGTGCAGTTCAAGGGTAGTCTCGCGGCTATCTCTCTCGGCGCGCTCCTCTATGTCACCGCCACCAGCGGACTGGGCCTGCTGATGTCAACCTTTACCCGTTCGCAGGTGGCGGCGATCTTCGGTACCGCCATCGCTACCTTAACGCCGGCCTTCGCCTTCTCCGGATTCAGCTCTTCGGTTTCGGCATTGGAGGGCGGGGCTGCTGTATTTTCCAAGATTTATCCCACCACCCATTTCCTAGTCATCAGCCAGGGCACCTTTGGCAAGGCGCTGGGTTTCGATGATCTTTCGGCGCAGTTCACGGCACTCGCGTTGTTCGTACCCGCCATGACCCTGTTGTGTGCGTTGCTGTTGCGCAAGCAGGAGAAGTAACCATGCAACAGCTGGTAGACATTCTTCAGTTGGGAGTTAAGGAAATACGCAGCGTGTGGCACGACAAGGTGTTGCTGATCTTCCTGATCTGGTCATTCTCGTTCGGCCTGTACGAGGCCGCCGACAGCCAATCGACTGAGCTGCGCAACGCCTCCGTGGCTGTGGTTGACGAAGACCGTTCCCCGTTGTCACAACGCCTGCTTGAAGCATTGCGTCCCCCCGAGTTCCTGCTGCCGCGGATGATTAACTTCGCCGAGATCGACCCGGGCCTCGATGCCGGGCTTTATACGTTCACTCTGCACCTACCGGCCAATTTCCAGCGCGACGTGCTGGCCGGCCACCAGCCGGCGCTGCAGCTCAATATCGACGCCACGCGCATGAACGAGGCCTTTATCGGCTCCGGTTACATCCACAATATCGTCACCGACGAGGTCACCCGCTTCGTGCAGGGCTACCGCGGTGATCCGCCGCTGCCGATTCGGCTCGCGACACGCATGCAGTTCAACCCCAACCTCACCGGCGTCTGGTTCTATGGTGCGATGGAGCTGGTCAACAAGATCACCTTAATGGCGATCATCCTGGCCGGCGCGGCGCTGATCCGCGAGCGCGAGCACGGCACACTCGAACACCTGCTGGTCATGCCGCTCACGCCATTTCAGATCATGGCCGCCAAGGTCTGGGCGAACGGTCTGGTGGTGCTGGTGGCGGCGGCGCTGTCTCTGGCAATCGTGGTGCATAGCGCGCTTGCCATGCCCATCGCGGGTTCAGTTCCGCTGTTCCTGATCGCTGCAGCATTGCATCTGTTTTCGGCTACTGCCCTCGGCATATTACTCGCGACCGTGGCAAGCTCCATGCCACAGTTTGCGCTGCTGATGATCCTGGTGGTTGTACCCCTGAATATGCTGTCCGGTGCCAGTGCACCGCCAGAGAGTATGCCGCCGGCGGTACAGGCAGTGATGCTGGCGGCGCCGACAACACATTTTGTCAGCCTCGCCCAGGCCGTCCTGTTCCGTGGCGCCGGTCTTTCCATCGTGTGGCCGCAATTGCTGGCGAATCTTGGAATCGGCGCAGCGTTCTTCACTGTTGCTCTGCTACGATTTCGCCGTACGGTAGCGACTTCCTGAAAGCACAGCTGGATGAACAGTCAGCCTGAAGAGGAGGTATCAGCGAGGTTTGACTGCTTACACCAATTATTTACGCAATACGCTTACAACCTCTAATAGGTAGCAAACGGCAATGACCTGTTAGGCAGCAGGGAGAAATCCGATGGGAAGAATCGAAAAAAGTCGCGTTCTACTTGGGGGCCTCGTTGCGGGTCTCGTCATCGTAGTCGGTGAATACATCCTAAACGGCATCATATTATTCAGCGAAATCACATCCCAGCGGCAAAAGTTCGGTCTCGGTGACCCTACTGCAGGAGAGCTGACTATTGGGGCTATCATCACGGTTCTGTACGGCGTTACTCTCATTTGGATCTACGCCGCCATCCGACCTCGTTTTGGGCCGGGTCCTCGAACGGCACTGATCGCGGCAGCGACTTTCTGGGCCATTGCATACGTCCTCTTTCTGGCGACCCTTTGGGCGAACGGCCTAGTGTCGATGAAGTTCGCCGTTGTCTCAATCCTATGGGGGATGTTGGAAGCGCCCGTCGCAGCCTTAATTGGCGCAAGCTTCTATCGTGAGGAATCATTTTGAAGTGCTTCACCAGTGTAAAGCCGGGCTCAGATTCTTCGTTACGTATCGTGACGCCTTACAAACAATTGCAGGGGCGCTACCGCGCCAGCTGATTAGAAGGCTCAACAAATGGATGCATGTTTCCAATGAAGAATGAGACTCCGATAGTCAGGCTGTTTTTTGCAAAGATGAAACCAGATTATTTTCAGTTGTCTGAGCAAGAAAGAATACAGTTCATGGCTCGCGATAGAGCCAATCTTGATGCCCTAGGGATGAAGGCTGTTTCTATGATCGACTGTAGCGATAGCGATGAGGAATGGGACTACATCGGTGTAGAAAGATGGCCATCAATGAAAGCAGTGGAGGAACGAGAAAGGTTTGAGAATGAGGAGCTCCATATTTCTAGATATGTTGAATATAAGGTTCATTTGGGAGTAGAGCAGTCCTTCGAGGAATATGGTAAGCCCCGGTGAACATAACAAGCTTGACCCAATTTCACCGCACATGCTTTGTGCACAATGGCACAAAACAAGCACTGGGCTAGCAGCACTTTAGTACACATTCTCAGGTAGGTGGTTGAAACCGCAGCCAGTAACGGACATTTGGATCGATAGGGTAGGATGTCAGCTAACACCCTAAAACAAATAGTCTGAGAACTGAAATATAGAGTCTGTTACTGCGCTAAATCAGACATCATTAATTATCCTTCGATTGGTTGGGGTGCTACAGAAATTCCAAATTGTGGAGCGCTAAGTATAGAGGCGCTGTCTTCTGTAGATTAGAATCAGGTTAATCTGTCCGAATGGGAATCAACCCTACGTAGTAGCGATATAATCCAAAAAAATGTCGACACGACTGAAGTAGCGGCTTGGTCATATAACGCGACGGCACCAGATGCAGTCGATAGAACCCTGCAGCGATTCGATGGTACAGAACCAGATAATACCAATGAGCAGGTTAGTGAGTATCTCTGGTGATCTGAACCCTAATTAAATAGCCACTTTGCTCGGCTTCGACAGATTTTGGCCCAGCCAACTAATCGCGGCTTGGCCTTTTTTAGTAAATTGGAACATGTTGTACTAAGATAACCTTTCAATTAACAAGGAGGCTATTCAAATGCAGGAGCAAGATTTAACTATGCGCGTTATAAATCATAAAACCTTAAGAAGGCTGGTAGGCGGAGTAGCCTTTGCGCTGCCCTTTGCTGTAATGTTTCTTTCAGGAAAACCATTCGATGAAATGACATCGATAAGCATTTCCTATTGGACGGATGCGAATGACGTTTTCGTTGGTTCGCTTGTTGCCGTTGCTGTTTTCTTAATGGCATACAATGGCACAAGCGATTGTATAAAAGATATTGAGTATTGGGTAAGTAAATTGGCCTTTGGCTTTACTTTGCTTGTAGTGATAATTCCAACAACGAATTTTGATGGAAACTATGCGCTTGTCCCTTATGGTGATAGATATGGTGCTCTCCCCGGTTGGCTGCAGCCAATAGCAGAATTTAGCCCTATCCCGCTCAATTATATACATGGTGGAGCTGCCGCTCTGTTGTTTGTCTGTCTGGCACTGTTAATGGCATTTTTCTCACAGCGAGCGAAAAATGTGGGGGAAGATTTACGTGCTAAGCATTATTTGTTGATCAGTTTGACCATGGCAATTAGTCTGCCAACCATCTTTATAGTTGGCGGTATGTTTGAAGAGATTGCGGAAGTTTTCTGGGTTGAGTTCGTTGGTTTGTTGCTGTTTGGCTGCGGGTGGTTCTATGCAGGCTGTTATAAAGATATTCATCCCGAGGAAGAGAAACGCAAGCTTACAGAGTTAATGGAAATAAAGGTAGACCCATCCCAACTGAACTTCGATACTGCTTTTGTTCTCGAGGGAGGTGTGACATATAAATTTGAAGCCACAGGATGCTGGATGGACTGGTTCCTGGCATGCGGCCCAGACGGCTGGGGCCCGGACTGGAGAATTATTACTGGGAAAAACCGAATGCCAGGGGAGTCGTTTTTCAAGTTATGCGGGAATATAGGTAGAGATAAAAGTACAAATTTTGTAATAGGTTCAATTAGAGAATGGCCCTCCCCAACAGAAATCGATGATTTACTACCAGAAGAGCGTAAGTTGTATCTATTTGCTAATGATTGGGAATCAAGGTATGAAAATAATAAACCACTCCATCCCATGCAAGGTGGGCCACTAAGAGTAAAAATCTCTCGACTGGATTAATAGTACGCCTTCAAAAACATAAATCCCTCAATGAGGGGCTTTTCTGTTCCTTAACAGAATGTGATGAGTTCGGGTGTCTTCTATTCCGCTTTTGTCAGTTGTACCGGTTTGGAAAACAGGCATATTTTACCCTGGTGAAAGATCGGTGGAACTGGCTTGTGCTTTAGCTACGCCATCACCACCTGTTTATGAGCTTGTTGAATAAGAGTTGTATACTCTAATTCTGGATGCGTCTTCTATTGCCTTACCGTAATCCTGCAGATGGTTCATTAATCTGTATCAGTCTGTGGCAATTTATCTGCTTTAGCGACTAAGCGGCTATTAAATAATAGATCCATAATGTCCGCTAATGGCTATCAACTGAAATCTGACGAGTAGCTAAGTAACTTCCGCTTAGGTCGCTGATGAGTCGTTAGTGCTAGAGGGATGGAGCTTGGGGGATGACTTAGACAGAAATCGGCCAGTAGCGGACATATAGATGGGGGATAAGGGGTCAGTACCTTATCGGCGATGTCATACACCAAGATAAGGGTACTGCCCCCCTTATAACTGTAAAAACCAAATAGACAATAGGGGGGTAGACCACGGTTTTACGACGAGTGGCACGTAAACTGTGGTCCTTTCCTGATTGATATGCGCCATCTACTCCCGCGTAATCACCGCCTCAAGATACTCGGCAGGAATAACCAGAGAGTCTTTACCGGCAGTGTTCATCTGCTCAAGCAATGTTGTGATATCCCGGGTCAAGGCCTGCTGCCTTTCTTCGTCCAGTACCTGATAGGCTTTAATGATTGGCCCGTAGTATTCGCGAAACACGGCAAGCCAGTGAGCTGGGGAGTTGTGACAAAAATGATAGTAACGATGCTGGCAACGAATATCCGTGGCATGTGCGCCGAACAATTTAACCAGCTGCGGTTCAGTTCCCCACAGCACCGGAGGTTGCACACCGACCGGTGGCGGCACATAACTGCTGACAATTTTGAATAACTGGCCAATAAATCCGCCGGGTGTCCAGCTGGCCAGACCAATGCGGCCACCGCTTCGAGTCACGCGCAACATTTCATTGGCTGATTTTGCTTGGTTGGGCGCAAACATAACGCCGACTGTAGATAAAGCAACATCAAATTCGCCATCGTCGAATGGCAGATTCTCGGCATCGGCTACCTGAAACGCCATTTCCAGGCCATCAGCCTGGGCACGTTCACGAGCTTTATCCAGTAAGGATTCAACATAATCAGTGGCGGTCACCTGTGTGTTGCGACGCGCCGCCGCCAGTGAGGCATTGCCGTTTCCGGCAGCAACATCCAGCACGCGTTCGCCGGCATGCAGATTCAATGATTCTGCCAGCAGTTCACCCATAATCTGCAGGCGTGTACCAAGCTCAGCGTAATTACCGCTGGCCCAGGTTGCCTGCTGCTTTTGTTTAAGGGCCGAATAGTCGGTAGCATCAATGGTTTGGGCTTGGGTGCTGATATTCATGGCGCTCTCCTTATACTTTGAGAAGTGTGTCAAATCGGCCCGAGGGCTAATGGAATGGTTGCAGAACCATACGGTTATGCCTTCTCCCTGCGTGCGGCATATATGTCCGAGCGTCCAGGCCAATTTGCCATCCGCACTCCTGGCGTTTACCTTTATTTTATGAGTAAACGTCATGAGCCATGATGTACTGTCCGATTTGTTACGCTGCGTGCGGGTTCGCGGCGCCGTGTTTTATTACGTGAGCTGTTGTGATCAATGGGCTGCTCAATCTTCCTCATCCAGTGAAATAGCGCAGGCTGTCCTGCCCGGATGCGAACATGTGATGGAATTTCACATGATGTTGAAAGGCAATGCATGGGCGGCGGTGATTGGCGAACAACCCGCCAGGCTCGTCTCAGGCGACATTGTAATGTTCCCGTACGGTGATGCCCATGTGATAGGCAGCGCGCCGGGCCTGCCGCCTTTGTACCGTAGCCCGGAAATGGTGATGGGCACTCGCCATTTACCCAAGCCGGTTATGCTGACCCTGCATCATGGGGCGATGCAACCCGGTACCCCGCAACCCGGGCATGATGCCGATGCCATCGTGGTGTGCGGGTTTCTCGGCTGTGACCTGAAGCCGTTCAACCCGCTGGTGACGGCCTTACCGCATTTATTGCACTTGCCTGCGGACAAGGCGGGTGACTGGGTTAAGCATGTGATTGACCAGGCGGCGATTGAATCCTACAACCCGCGTCCCGGCAGTGATGCCCTGCTCGAACACCTATCCGAGATGATGTTTGTCGATACGGCGCGTCGTTATCTCGAGAACCTGCCTGAAAACGCCACCGGCTGGCTGGCCGGCTTGCGTGACCGTTATGTCGGCAAGGCACTTGCCTGTTTACACAAACATCCGAAAAAAAACTGGACGGTTGAAGAGCTTGCCAGAGAAGTTGGGTTGTCACGCACAGCCCTGTATGACCGTTTTATAGATTATATCCATATCCCGCCGATGCAATACCTCACCAACTGGCGCATCCAGCTTGGTTCACGCATGTTGCGTGAATCCAGCCGGACTGTTGCCACCATCGCGCAGGAAGTCGGTTACAAAACCGAGGCATCATTCTCACGAGCATTCAAACGCATGGTCGGCTTACCACCTGCAGCTTGGCGCAAAGAACAGACCGGAAGAATGCATTAGGATATATGTAACTATATTGGGTCAGAACACTGCAGTCGCTGTATCCTTAAACTAAATACTACTTTTGTTGGTTGTTCATGTACATCAAGATCGTTCGCTTTCGCTCACTGGGAAGACGCTACAGCGGCACCCCATAGGCTGTTTGTTGTACGTCAGTTTCTGGGTGACTAGCTGATGAATCACCGCGCACGTCATGAAGTCTGCTTTGGTCGCAGAGCTGGTGTTGCATGGAAACGAAGCGGATGACAGCAAGGGTTTAGGCAGGACTCGACCAATATTTGGGAACAAATGAAAAACTCCCTGAGGTCTTAAAGAACATTACCCACCTTGGCGCTCATGATTGTGAAGAATTCACCCGCCAACAGGCCCAGGCAGTACTGGGGATGGCAGGTGCCCTGCTCTCTTCCCTATAGGTGGGAGTGGAATCCTTACTCAGTGCGGTGGGGCGCTGCTTGATAAACAAAATCCTCACGCTCTAAAGCGTTTCTTGTTTCGAAACAGGAAATGGGTATGGAGCTCAAAGCGCAAGATAGTCTGTTGCTACTCAAGTATTGGTCGCTGAAGCAGGCGGGGGAGGCCAGTAGCGTGCGCGCCATTTCCGAGGCGATAGGCATTAGCGCCGGGGAGGTGAGCAAGGGCGGTAAACGCCTGATAGCGGCACATTTGGTGGTCGAGCGCGATGGTAGACTCTATGCTGAGAGCGGAGCCTTGCTGGAGTGGCTGTGTTTCGGGGTTCGCTATGCCTATCCACAGGAGAGTGTCGGGTATGGCCGGGGGATGGTCACCTCGTGGAACTGTCCGCTTTTAAAGAGTGATATCAGTCCTCCGAGCCCCCCTTGGGTTTGGCCTGTTGCGGGCGGGGAAGTGGATGGGGCTTTGATAAAGCCGATACATGACTCTATTCCGTTTGCGGCGAGCCGTGACCCCTGGCTTTATCAAGCCATGTCACTGCTTAAGGCGATTCGCGGGGGTAAGCCGAGGGAGTTGGCGATAGCCAGGGATGCGTTGGCAAAGCTGATCAGAGGGAACTGATGCAAACGAAAGACATTAACGTAATGCAGCTTGAGGCTGTCGCAACGGCATTGGGGCCATTGTTGCCGGATGTCGTTTTTGTGGGTGGTAGTACCATGGTGTTATTGGTGGATGAGGCAGCGCATTTTGGAGTGCGGCGCACCGATGACGTCGATGTCATTATCGATGCGGCTACCTTGGCCGAATATCACGGTATTTCTACCCAGTTACGTGAACTTGGCTTTCGGGAGGACACACGAAGGCCCCATCTGCCGTTGGCTTGTGGATAGCGCGGTAGGCACAGTAAAGCTGGACGTTTTTGCCGACGGATGAAAAGATCCTGGGCTTTAGCAATCGTTGGTATCGGGATGCCATTGAACAGGCTCTGGATGTGAGTCTACCCAGGGAGTTCGGGGTCAGAGTAACAACTACCCTGATTGAGCCCGCCGTGTGATGGTTCAGCGGTCGCCCCTTTCTATCGAACTAGGCCAAAAGCATTAGTTGTTACTCTGACCCCGAAATCAGGGGTCCTGTCGTCGCGCCGTTTATGTCAGCGTTATGTGAAGATGTAACAAAACATTAAAGAGGTAACGATGAAAGAAAATCTTACTATTGATGCTCCTTTGGCGGTACAGCTTATAGGATCGTACCTTAAAAATCTGGTTGAATCACAAAAGAGCAATGGGTTGCTTCTTGGTCTTAGTGGTGGAATTGATTCTTCCGTGCTGGTTACGATTGCCGTCAAAGCAGTTGGAAAGGAGTATGTACACGCCTCTTTTCTTTTTGACCGTGACAGCGAAAAGAGTTCAGAGAAAAAAGCACGGATCATGGCGCAGTGGCTTGGCATAAAACTTGAGACTGCTGATATATCACCAGCCATGAAAAAGAAAAAGGTTTACGCACCTTTGATTATGAAGCTGGTACCTTATTCATCTCTATTTAACCGTTTGATTCAACACTCTTATCGGTTTGTCAACGGGGAGGTGCCATTTAAAACATCTCTTAAAGTCGGCAGTCGCGCTCTTGAGCGTTCATGGATTAAGCATTTGATGTATGACTTCAGTATTCGCCACATTGATCGAGGGTTTTCAGAGCGCCATAGATACCGAAGAAAGGTACTGGAGGAAAAAGCCAAAGAAGAAAACCTAACTCTAATCGGCGCTGCTAACCGTTCCGAATTTTCCGTAGGCTGGTTTGTTAAGGATGGTATTGATGATCTGCCGATCCAGCCGATGACAGGCCTGTACAAAACACAGGTATGGCAACTTGCATCCTATTTGGGGTTGCCCGATGAAATTCAGGCGCAGCTTGCTTCTCCCGATATGATGTTTGGGATTACCGATGAGTTCGGGATCGGTCATAACTACCGGCAGCTGGATATAATTCTCGACATGATGGAGCAGAAAAAAACAGATGAGGAGATAATCAACTACGGTATTAGCAAACGCGATATCGATGATGTTCGCGAACTAACGAAATTTTCTGAGTGGAAACGTGAATCTGTTCATGAAGAACCTCCTGTTCAAGGTGGAGTTGGTGGTAATGTGCGTCAAAATCAATAAGACAGCCAAGTTAAAAGAGACACGGAACTAACGCGGACAGGTCTTGCCTCTAGGAGTTTGGGGTCAGAGTCTGAGTAAACCCCAAGGGGGTCGGGGTCAGATTGGGTCTGAACTAATACAACTTAACTGACGGGCATTACGCAATCGCGGGCTTTTTTATGTTTGACCAATGACCTTACCGGCTTTTGTATGGCAGGAACTTGCCGTTGTGGGTGTCACCCGCCGGATTCTCTTCCTTGTGAGTCATGCTGCCGTCAAAGCCTCGGACCACCCCGGCGGTTCTTCAGCCGGCTCATCAGGGTCTTGCACTCCACACTGCGGACACTCTCCTTGCCGAACAGGTGGTTGGCGCTGAACTGTTCTAGCTGTGCCATGTCCTCGGTGAGTGTGTGCATGTGCAGGCTTTGCATGTCGTTCATGATGTAGAGGCTGACCACCTCCGGCTGAGCGGCCAACTCCTGCGCGATCTGTTGGATGCCTGCCGGGGAGACCTTTACGTCGAAAAATGCCGACACGGCCTTGCCTAACTTCTCCGGGTTGACCACCGCAGTGAACTGCTCGATCACGCCCTCGTCGATGAGTTTGTTCACCCGCTCGCGCACATGGGCGCGGGAGACGTTCAGGTCACGTGCAATATCGGCAAAGGTAGCCCTGCCATCCTTGATTAACAGTCCGAGTATCTTGGTATCAAGTGGTGACACGGTAGGCTCCCTGGGTCGGTGATTCGCTTGGTATTTACCAGAGCAATTTACATACCACTCAGCGCCATCCCCTGCCGATTGAGCATTTTCACCATACATCTGGCATTTGGCCGTTGTCCGCACTGTGCAGGCAAGCTGATCTGGCACCATGTCAGTGCGTTGCTACTGACCCCTAGGTGTCATTTGTAAAGAAACAGCACGCATGAAGAACAAATGGTAGGCATTTACCTGGAGGGTTACCTGCCATTTGTTTCGTTTGGCAGGTTGAAGAGGCTGTATGTTGTCACATGTACACCCTTTGGCAACTGCGCCAGGAGGGTGCAGGGTTCCGCTTGTCAGCTATGGGCATCTGTCGGTGGCGTGCAATTAATTATCGATTTATCACGGTGTTAGTGTTGTTTCTTGCTCCCTGGCACGATGGTTGCCTTAGGTTTGCTAGCGCGTTTGCAGCCATTACTGAACATTCGGTAACAAACGCTCCTTAAACCTTGAAGCAACAAATGGGGAGAACCTCATGAGTATGAATCGTCGAAAGTTCCTTACCGCCGGTGCCGGTGCTGCTGCCGCTGCGGGTTCCCTGATCGCCCCCTCGCTGGCAAAAGCTGCCAGCAAGGAGACCTACAAGTTCAAGATGACCTGTGCCTATCCGGGCGGGGCACCCTTCTATTCCACCGGACCCGGTAGTGCCACCGATTTCATCAAGCGGGTCGAGGCGATGTCTGGCGGCCGTATCAAGATCAAGTTTTACGCCGCGGGCGAGTTGATCCCGGCGCTGGGCGGTTTCGATGCGGTGCGCCAGGGCACAGTGGACATGAACTGGGGTAATGCCTATTTCTGGTCCGGCAAGTCTTTCGCCGCCCAGTATTTCACCGCCGTGCCATTCGGCATGGATGCGCTTTCCATGAATGCCTGGCTCTACGAGGGTGGCGGCCAGGCGTTGTGGGATGAGGTGTACGAGCCGTTTGGCCTAAAGGCGCTGGCGGGTGGAAATACCGGCATGCAGATGACCGGCTGGTTCCGCAAGCCGATCGAAAAGATTGAGGACTTCAAGGGTCTGCGCATGCGCATCCCAGGTCTGGCCGGCAAGGTGTATGAAAAGCTCGGGGTCAGCGTGAAGCTGTTGCCCGGTGGTGAGATCTTCCCGGCGCTGCAACGCGGCGTTATCGATGCCGCCGAGTTCGTTGGCCCGTTTCAGGACCGCAAGCTTGGCCTGATGAACGCCGCCAAGTATTACTACATGACCGGTTGGCACGAGCCATCCAATGTCAGCGAATTGCTGATGAACAAAAAGATGTGGGACAGCCTGCCGCCGGACCTGCAGGCGGTGATCGAGAACGCGGCCGCGGCCACCAACCAGGCTGGTTTTTCCTGGTCTAACGCCAATAATGCCGAGGCGCTGGATGACCTGGTGAAGAACCACGGTGTGAAGGTTGGTGAGCTGTCCGACGAGATCATCGAAACCCTGCGCAAGCTGACCTTCGAGACCCTCGACGAACTGATCGCCAAGGACCCGCTGGCGAAGAAGGTGCATGACCACTACTTCGCCTTCAAGGCCAGGTCGGATGTCTGGCTCAATAGCAGTGAAGCGGTGGTACTCAATAAGAAGCTGTAATGAGCCCTCATGGATAACTTTCAGGAAAAATGGTCCGAGCCGCGCTGGCTCGCCCCCAACCGGGTAGCCCAGATGCCGGACGTCACCGGTGTCGCAGGTTTTCTCGACCACCTGGTGGGCCGTCTCGGGCGGGCCACCTCGTGGTTGATCCTGCTATTGGTGCTGCTGGTGGCGGGGGATGTGCTGTTCCGCTACGTGTGGCACGTCAGCTCGGTGGCGGAGCAGGAGTTCGAGTGGCATGTGCTGGCGGTGATCGCGCTGTTCGGTGCCAGCTACACGCTGCAGCAGGGTGAGCATGTGCGGGTGGATATCTTCTATCAGCGCTACAGCGTGCGGGTGAAACGCTGGATGGATATCATCCTGCCCGCACTCGTGGTGGTACCCACCATGCTGTTCATCACCTGGCAGTCACTCGACTTCGTCAGTATGTCCTGGGAGTTTTCCGAAGCCTCTCCCGATCCCGGCGGCCTGCCTGGTCGTTATCTGATCAAGGCGTTTGTGCCGCTGGGCTTCTTTCTCGTTGCGGTGCAGGGCGTTGCCATGACCCTGTACGGCATCACCCAACTCAACAAACCGGAGGAGCCGCAAGATGGCTGAGGAGATGATTGCCATCATGATGGTGGTGGCCCTTTTCGGGATGATTCTCGGCGGCATCCCGGTGCCCTTTGCCCTGGCTGCCAGCGGCATCGTCTTTGGCATCGCCGGATTCGGTACCGACCTGTTCAACCTGTTGCCGCTGCGCCTGTTCGGCGTGGCCACCAACTACTCGCTGCTGGCGATCCCGCTGTTCGTCTTCATGGGCGTACTGCTGGAAAAGTCGCGCATGGCCGAGCGCATGCTCGATGTCATCGGCCACCTGGCCGGCAGGCGCGCCGGCGGCATGGCTATGGCGATTGTCTTCGTCGGCGTGCTGATGGGTGCCTCCACCGGCATCGTTGCGGCGACGGTGGTCACGGTGGGTCTTATTACCCTGCCAACCCTGTTACAACGCAACTACGACCCGCGCATCGCCTGCGGCACTATCTGCGCCTCGGGCACCCTGGGACAGATCATCCCGCCCAGCCTGGTATTGATCCTGCTGGCGGACATCACCGGCGAGTCGGTCGGTACCCTGTTCGCCGCGGCGCTTGTGCCCGGGCTGATGCTGGGGCTGATGTATTTCGCCTATATCATTATCACGGCATTGCGCCGTCCGGCCAGCATGCCGCCGATCCCGCTGGAGGAGCGTGAGGGCGTCAGCAAGCTCCAGCTGCTGTTTGATCTGGTCAAGGTGGTGGCGCCGCCGCTGTTGCTGGTGGTATCGGTGCTCGGGTCGATCATTGGCGGCGTGGCCGCGCCGACCGAGGCGGCCTCAATGGGCGCACTCGGCGCGCTGTTGCTGGTGACGCTCACCGGCCGCATGTCGTTCAAGGTGCTGCGCGAGACGATGGACAGCACCTTTAAGATCACCGGCATGACCCTGTTCGTGCTGATGTGCGCGCAGGTGTTCAGCCTGAGCTTTCGCGGCCTCGGCGGCGACGATCTCATCGACCAGTTGTTTGAGTTCCTCCCCGGCGGCATGTGGGGTGGCCTCATCTTCATGATGTTGCTGCTGTTCGTGCTCGGTTTCTTCCTCGATTGGATCGAGATCAGCTACATCGTGCTGCCGCTGATGTTGCCCTTTTTCCTTGAGCAGGGCACCGATATCATCTGGCTGTGCATGCTGGTGGCGATGAACCTGCAGACCTCGTTTCTCACGCCGCCCTTCGGCTGGTCGCTGTTCTACCTCAAGGGGGTGGCACCGCCGCAGATCACCACGGGCGACATCTACCGCGGCGTACTGCCCTACATCGGTATCCAGGCCTTCGGGCTGGTGATGGTAATGATCTTCCCTGCAATTGCCACCTGGTTGCCAAAGGCCATCGGTTGGTAAGGACGAATGAGCGTTCATCATGACCTTGTATAGCGAAACCCGGGGCGGCGGCATGGCTGTCGCCCCCCATGCCCAGGCAGCTGAGGCCGCTGCAGTGGTGCTGGCCGAAGGAGGCAATGCCATCGAGGCTTGTGTGGCGATGGCGGCTACCCTCGCCGCGATCTATCCACACATGACCGGCCTTGGCGGCGATAGCTTCTGGCTGCTGCACCAGCCGGGTAAACCGGTGCAGTCGATCCTCGGCTGTGGTCGCAGTGCCGCCTCAGTGGACCGCGAGACTTACCTCAAAGCCGGTCATCAGAGCATTCCCTACCGTGGCGGCGATGCTACCATTACCGTGGCCGGTACCGTCTCAGGCTGGCAACAGGCGCTGGTGATCAGCGCCAGGGAGTGGGGCGGCGCGCTGCCCCTCTCCCGCGTGCTGGGCGATGCGATCGCCTCTGCCCGCGACGGCTACACGGTAGCCGAAAGCCAGGCGCGGGCCACTGCCGGCAAGCTCGAGCAGCTCGCCGGCCAGCCCGGTTTTGCCGAGGTATTTCTGGTCGATGGCAAACCGCCTGCCGTCGGGGACAAGCTAACCCAGCGTGCATTGGCAGATACCCTGGAGCAACTGGCTCGCGCCGGACTGGAGGATTTCTATCGCGGCGAGCTGGCCGAGGTGATCGCCGAGGATCTTGCCCGGGCCGGTAGCCCGCTAAGTCATGCCGATCTGGCGGCGCATCGCGCCATCCTCGCCGAGCCAGCGCGCCTGCGCAGCGTCAGCGCGGAGATCTATACCACCGCGGCCCCCACCCAGGGGGCGGCGACACTGATGATGCTCGGCCAGTTTGCCCGACGCCCGGCGGGTGTTGCTGTCAGCGAGGATGTCGATACCGTGCACTGGCTGGTGGAGGCGACCAAGCAGGCGTTTGCCCTGCGTAACCGCGAGATCTGCGATCCATCACTAATGGCGGGCTCCATCCAGGCTCTGCTGGAACCATCACGGCTCGATGCGATGGCAGTAGCCATCGACGGTGAGCATGCCGCCCCCTGGGGCGAGGCGACCAGCCCCGCCGATACCACCTGGTTCGGTGCCATCGATGCCGAGGGCCGTGCGGTGAGCTGCATCCAGAGTATCTACCACGAGTTCGGCAGTGGCGTGGTACTGCCCGCCAGCGGGTTATGCTGGCAGAACCGCGGCGCCAGTTTCTCGCTGCAGGCCGGCCACCCTCTGGCGCTGACACCGTCGACCCTGCCGTTCCATACCCTCTGCCCCTCCCTGGCTCTGTTCGATGACGGCCGGCAGATGGTGTTTGGCACCATGGGCGGCGATGGCCAGCCGCAGACCCAGGCGATCCTCTACACCCGCTACGCCGACTACCACCAGCCGCTGGCCGAGGTGGTGTCGGCACCGCGCTGGGTGCTGGGCCGTACCTGGGGCGATCATTCAGACAACCTGAAGATGGAGTCTCGCTTCGATTCGGCCCTCATCGAGGCGTTGCGCCGACGCGGCCACGACATCGTGATGTTGGGCGATTACGACGAGACTGTCGGTCATGCCGGTGCCATCGTGCGTTACCCGGACGGACATATCGAAGGGGCCTCGGACCCGCGCAGCGACGGCGCTGCCGTGGCCGCCAAGCGAGGGGAGCCTGGCGCATGATAGAAGCCCAGGAACTGTGGCTGCTGATCCCCCTGCTGCTGGCGACCGGCGCCTTTGCCGGCTTGCTCGCCGGGCTGCTGGGTGTCGGCGGCGGCATCGTCATCGTGCCGATCCTCTACCACCTGTTCACCGGTTTCGGCGTGGAAACCGCCCTTGCGATGCCACTGGCAGTGGGGACCTCCCTCTCCACCATCGTGCTGACTTCCATCGTCTCTGCGCTTAAGCATTACGCCAGGGGCGGCGTCGACGTGGCATTGGTCAAGTCATGGATAGTGCCCGTGTTGATCGGGGTGGTGTTCGGTGCCTTCGCCCCCTCGGTGATCGACGGCGCAAAGGTGAAAACCATATTCGGTATTATGCTGGTGTTGGTGTCGCTGCACATGCTCGCCAGCAGCCGCTGGAAGATCGAGCTGTTCAGCAAGCTGCCGCCGAATCCCATGCAGTACCTGCTGGCGGTACTGGTGGGCGGGCTTTCTGCGCTGCTTGGCATCGGCGGTGGAACACTGATGGTACCGCTGTTGAGCCTGTTCACCTTTCCCATTCACCGTGCGGTCTCAACCGCATCGGTGTTCGGCCTTATCATCAGCGTGCCGGCCACCGTGGTATATATTGCCAATGGTTGGGAGGTGGCTGAGCTGCCTAAGCTCAGCACCGGCTATGTCAACTGGGCCGCTTTCGCCATCCTGGTGCCGATGACCATGTGGTTCGCACCGCTTGGCGTGAAACTGGCCTATAAACTCAACGTGCCGCAGTTAAAGCAGGCCTTTGCAATTTTCCTCTGTCTTATCGGTGTCAAAATGGTATTGGCGTAAGTGTTTCGTTGTCGCACTCGTTGGCAAGTGGGATGTCGACTCCCTGGCTACCTGGCATTTCTTTTTATGCCATTGCGGTAAGCGCATTGTCAGGTGGGGCGAGTAGTTACCTATTCCTTTCTTACTCTCCGGCCAGCAACGTGCTGATGGTATCGGCGTCGATGGTGAGGCCCTCGTCCTTTTCACGCGCACCATAGACGCTGTTGGCGAGTTGGCGTTTTCTCTCTTGCAGGGCGAGGATCTTCTCCTCTACTGTACCTTCGGTGATCAGCTTGTAGACGAATACCGGTTTCTCTTGGCCGATGCGGTGGGCGCGGTCAGTCGCCTGCGCCTCGACCGCCGGGTTCCACCACGGGTCGTAGTGGATGACGGTATCGGCCTCGGTGAGGTTGAGGCCGACACCGCCGGCCTTGAGGGAGATGAGGAAGAGATCAGCCTCGCCACTGCAGAAGCGTTCGATTGCCTCCTCACGTTTGCGTGTCTGGCCGGTCAGCTTGGAGTAGGCGATGCCGGCAGCCTGTACCTCCGCCTCGATCAGACCGAGCATGGTGGTGAACTGGGAGAAGAGCAGGATGCGCCGCCCCTCATCGAGTAATTCCGGCAACATCTCCATCAGCATCGCGAGCTTGGCCGATCCGGTACCCTTGGCGCCACGTGTCTCCTTGGGCAAGAGGCGCGGGTCGCAGCAGACCTGGCGCAGCTTGAGCAGGGCGTCGAGAATGGTGATGTGGCTGCGCGCCAGTCCCTTCCTGGCGATGGCATCACGTACCTTTTTCTCCATGCTTAGACGGATACTCTCATAGAGGATGGACTGTTTACCTTCGATAGGCGTGGTGCGCAGCAGCTCGGTCTTCTGTGGCAATTCGCTGGCGACCAAATCTTTGGTACGGCGCAGCATGAATGGTGCGGTGCGCCGGCTGAGCCGTTGCAGCCTGTCGTTGTCGCCCTCCTTCTCGATGGGGGTGCGGTAGGCGCGGTTGAACTGCTCCTGCGTGCCGAGGAAACCGGGGAGGAGGAAGTCGAACTGTGCCCACAGCTCGCCGAGGTGGTTCTCCATTGGCGTGCCTGTTAGGCAGAGGCGGTGGTTGGCCTGTAGCTCGCGAACCAGTTGCGCTGATTGGGATTTGGGGTTCTTGATCTGCTGCGCCTCGTCGAGGATGAGGTTGTGCCAGGGTTGTTCCAGCAGTACCTCGGCATCGCGTGGCAGCAAAGGGTAGGTGGTGAGGACCAGGTCGTAGTCGTGTAGGGTGTCGAAGTGGTCGGCACGGTTGGGGCCGTGCAGTACCAGCACCTTCATCTTCGGCGTGAACTGGGCCGCCTCGCGCCGCCAGTTGCCCATCAGGCTGGTGGGGGCGATGATGAGGCTCGGATGGCGCATCCGTCCGGCACGTTTTTCTATCGCCAGATGGGCGAGGGTCTGTACTGTCTTGCCCAACCCCATATCGTCGGCAAGGATGCCGGCCAAGCCGTAGTCGCGCAGGAACTGCAACCAGTCGACCCCCTGTTGTTGATAGGCGCGCAGCTTGCCTTTAAAGGTGGAGGGGATTTTCGTCACTTTGATGCCCTCGAAATCGCGCAGTTTCCTGGCCAGTGTCTGCAGCTCATTGCCGCCGCGGACTTTGATGTCGCCCAGGTCGAGCAGGCGCGGGGCATCGAGGCGCGATAGCTGCAGGCTGTCGCTGTCACGGTCGTAGAGGTCGATGATAGTCTGCAGGATCGGCTCGATGTGGGTGCTGTCGATGACGAAGAAGTTGCCCTTATTATCCGGCAGGTAGAGTTTGGGTGGCAGGTTGCCCGGCCGGTAGTCGTTGATAAGTTCGCTCACCAACGGCAGGAGGGGGAGACGCGCCCCGTTAACCTCGATGTCGAAGCGCAGGCCGAACCAGTCGTTATCGGAATCCTCCAGCTCTGCACCGAGGGTGGAAGCGTGGTTCAGCAGGGGGGGCTCGCCCTGTGACCATTCGACCCGCCAGCCCTCCTGCTCCAGTTGTGGCAGGGTATGCTCGATGAAGTCGAACCATTGGGCCAGCACGTTGTGGCTGTCAACGCTCTCGTGGGACATAAAAAAGTGCCGGGGCACTCCGCTCTCACGCTCAAGCTCCGTTGTCTCCAGCCGGGCGACGGCTGCCACTTCAGCTTCGACCTCGCGGTGGATACGCAGCAGTTCCTCACCTTGTTCTAGGGTAACAACAGTTGCTTCTGTCTGCGCGTCCACCGCGATATCGTCGTAGAGGAAGTCGAGCAGAACGGTGACTTCATGGGGAAACTCTCCGCTCATGGTGATGCGCGGGACAGGTGCGGTTCCTACCACCTCCCGAACTGTCACCTCGGTAGGGGTGGGTAGTGCGGGCTGGCTCAATGCCAGCAGGCGGCTGATCCGCTCCGCTTCTCGACGCGGCACTGGAGGGGCCTTCATCAGTGCATCGAACTGCTCCGTACGGAGCCCGTCGGGTAGGGTGAGCGTACCCACACGCATGGCACTGGTATCGATATAGAGCGGAGGTGATACGGGCACGATGAGCACCCCCTCAGGCAATTCCACAGTGAGGTGCAGGGTGTTGTGCTCCTCACGCCAGGCCGGTTGTGCGGGCAGTTCCGGCCCAGAACGCAGAGCTCGTTGATGCTGCTTTCCCCAGAAGGTGCGCCCGGATTGAACCATCAGGTTTAAGGCCGTGTGCCCTGCCGCACCAGTGAGCCAGATACCCGACCAGACATCCCTGTTGGTTACATCCAGCAGGGCGGTGGCCTCTTTATCCGCTGGCCTGAGGTAGGCCGGAGCCGAGTAGCGGCTGGATAGTGAGGAGAAGTGAATATTTCGTTCCTTGCCGAAGGTCCCATCCTGCTTGAGCCGGGCAATCCCGAACGTCACACTGATCCCCTCGCCATGGGTGCCCGTCGATAGGTGGTAGAGTAGATACTCCTTACTGCCGCCGTCTTCCAGGGTCTGCCCCCCTGTTATGGCGGAAAGCTGGTTTAGCCAGTGCGAAAACTCCGCCATATCGGCCGCATGTGATTGAGAGGTGGGGAGATGGTGCTTGTATGCCAGACAGGTGGCGACCACGTGCTTGCAGTTGAAAGCCACCGGACAGCTGCATATCCCCTCGATCTCCAGACCACCCTCGAAGCGGCCTATGAACACCTCCTGATGGTAACGGTTGCGTCCTCTGCCCAGCGTGGTGGCGCGTAGATGCAAATGGTCGTGCTGCTCTTCAACAAGATCCAGTTCTGTACGGCCCTGTTGGTAATAATTTCTGCCGCGCTCGTAGGCGCCGTGGCCACATTCGCCCTTCAACAGGGCAGCGGTGATTTGGTCGGGATGAATGTTCAAGGGGATATCCGTGTATCTATCGGTGTCGGAAAGTTAACCTGTTCGTCAGGTGAGCATTACGTCCGGCAGCTGCTGTGTATGTTTCTCAAGCAGCGTTGCCAGCGACGGCGTAAATCCTGCGATCGCATTGATCAATCCACACGCCGAATAAGTGGGGTCACAATGAATCTCCCCCAGTTTAACTGACACGTTTAATCAGCGACAATGCTGGCTAACGTAAGCCCGATACTAAGGAACTCAAGCAGGAAGCCTACAGGGTAATGGAAGAGTCTGGAAGGCCCAGCTGTCGGGGTTGCCTGGAACTCGGGATTAGCCGAAACCAATAACTCTAAGGGGTAACTGCTCGCCCCACCGGAAAAGCGATCTCACCGCAAAAACGCAAAGTGCGCAAAGGAATATCTGGTCAATGAGGGTACGGTGCCACATACGTGCGGACGCCAAAGCTTGAACAGTCTCAAATCATGCTAGTGCATTGCGGGGCGTCACCTTCGGCAATGCTCTTACCGATAAAAAGAAGTGCCAGGTAGCCAGGGTGCGTGGGGCAGAGCGCTTTCGGCAAGCGGCGCTGTAGTGTTGAGGTTCGGGCTCCCGGATGGGGCAACCTGAACTCGGTACTCGCATAAGGGGGCGAGTAGTTACCTAAGGGGAATAGTTGGCGTGAAATTAGTTAATCGGCTTCGGCGTTTGCGGAAACAATATCAATTGCGACGAAATCGAATTCCGTGGTCTTTGTGGCGTTCCGTGGTGTTACGCAGTACTTCGCTGTCTTCGCTTAACCGGCGAGAGTTGTCGCGCTTGCGTATCCTCGCAACGCTGTTTCTGCTTCGCAAAACGATCAATGGCGCCGGGGGAATGGTGGTCGATGATCGTGTGCGCGTCACCATTGCGGCCCAGGCGTGTTTGCTGGTCCTGAATCTTGATCTCGACTATTTTGATGGTTGGGTGGAGATCATCGTCTACCCGGCACCTTTTGTTACCGAGCATACTGTGATGGATGACAGCGGTGTGATGCATCAGCAACGCCATGCACTGGGCGGCGAGTCGTGGGGCAGGGGGCCGCTTATTCTCTCCTGGTCGGACATCGATCCCGAGAACAGGCACCAGGGTGTTCGTAATGTGGTCCTGCACGAGTTTGCGCACAAAATGGATACATTAAATGGCCCCGCTGACGGACTGCCTCCATTGCACAAAGAGGTGACAATGAAGCGTTGGAGCCATGACTTCAGCAAGGTCTATGCTGCACTGCAGCGGCAGATTGAACATCACCAGCACACCGTCATCGATCCCTATGCCAGCGTCAGTCCCGCCGAGTTTTTTGCCGTCGTTACCGAATATTTCTTTGAGGCGCCGGAGTTATTACACCGTCACTATCCCGATATCTACGATGATCTACAGGGTTTTTACCGACAGGATCCGCTTAAGCGGGGTGTGGTGCTGTCTGCGTAGTGCCTGTCTATGGTGTGCCTAGAATGGCATGCCTCTGTAGCATTCTTCAGCAAATGGCTGAAAGCAGGGGAGAAGCTGTAGCAAAGAGTGGTGGTCCACCAATACCCTTGTTTGCGTTTCCCGGAATCACTTCTATAGTTTCTCCCAGTATGTAGCATCCAATCTTAATTACTCTGTTATATCAGTGGGTTACAGTGTGTCGTCTGATATGAATGGTGCATTTTAAAGCCCCATGGTTGCCATGGTCCTGTTATGCAGCATGCTTGTTTCAGTACTCACTGACCAGACAAAAGTCCCTGTCCACTGCCTGCCGTCTATATTTCATAAACTGGTTTGTCGCAAACGCGTCTGAGTCATGAGCATTAGGCGGGCTGATTGTGGGAAGTATAGTGAATTTCATTTCCGTAAGGGCTACCGATAATTTCTCAGGCTGTGAATAGATGATACTGCCTTGTTCCACATCCGTAAGATATGGGGGAATCAGAGAATGAATACCGAGGGAAAAAGACTTCTCTATGTAGGAGCGGATTTTCCTGATATCAACGTTCTTTCCGGGACTTCCTGGCATATCGACAAAGCGAGAAGTACCGCAGATGTCTTGGCGTTACAGCATGAGACGCCTTCAGATGTCGGTCTGATGTATCTGAATAACCCGGATGATACGGCGTTGCATGAGCTGGAAGAGTGCCTGCAGGTATGCCAATCATTACAGTGGGTAGCGCTGGTGACACCGAAGGTACTGGAGAACAACGAATGTGCGGAGTTTATCTACAATTATTTTGAGGACTACCACACCTTACCTATCGACACGGAAAGGCTGCGCATCACCCTCGGTCATGTCTATGGTATGGCGCGGTTGAAAAAGCAGTTGTCAGAACGGCAAGGCGATCCAGGACTGCCTTCGCATCAGATGTTTGGGCAAAGCCCGCAAATGCGTGAACTGTTCAGGCAGCTTGAAAAAGTTGCGCGGGTTGGGTCACCTGTGCTGCTGAGTGGTGAGTCCGGCACTGGCAAAGAGCTTGTCGCCAGAGCGCTACACCACCACTCTTCACGCAGAAACGGTCCCTTTGTTGCAGTTAACTGCGGTGCAATGCCGGAGAAGCTGGTTCAGTCAGAACTGTTTGGTCACGAAAAAGGAGCGTTTACTGGTGCCATGACACGTAAGACAGGGAAGATCGAAGCGGCTTCTGGAGGCACGATCTTTCTTGATGAGATAGGTGACTTGCCCTACGAGGCACAGGCAAATCTTCTCCGTTTTCTCCAGGAAGGGACCATTGAGCGTGTTGGCAACACCGAGGTCACAGATGTGGATGTGCGTGTGCTTGCGGCGACACACGTCGACCTTGAAAAAGCGGTGGAGCAGGGAAGATTCAGAGAGGACCTTTATTATCGGTTGAATGTGTTACGGTTGAATCTTCCTCCACTCCGAGAGAGGGAGGGTGATGTTGATTTGTTGGCTAATATGTTTTTCAACATCTTTTCAGAAGAAAATGGCACTAAAGTCAAAGGTTTTAGCAAGCACGCAATGAAAATGATGCAACACCATACATGGCCAGGAAATGTGCGTGAGCTGATTAATCGGGTGCAACGTGCCGTCATCATGGCGGAGTCTCGCCTGATCACGCCGCAAGACCTTGGGTTGGAAAAGCGCAAGGGGCAAAGGGTCGGCTGTTCGCTATTTGATGTTCGTCATCGGGCAGAGAAGAAGGTGATTATGGACGCATTGACCCGTGCTAATAATAATGTTTCTGAAGCATCTCGAGTTCTCGGTGTTTCACGTGTCACACTTTATCGTTTGATGCATAAATATGACTTGGTCAAGTCTGGCTGAGACGGTCAAAATAAGATGCACGATAGAAGCCCCTTTGTAGGGGTTTTTTTTCGCAAAAAGAATAAGGTCGCTGGATGATTCAAAAGTGAAACACTTTCTATCCATCAAATAGTCTGTGTATATCATGCAGTTATGTTTGACGTGAATAAAAAGTGTAAAGCGAAGGTAACACCTTTGGAGATTTATTACGGCGTTAAAAATAAAATACCCTTAACTATCAGTTAATTGCGCGTATGGCATGGATGATGCGTTCTCTCGTTCGTAATGCTTGAGGCAGATAATTATAACGTGGATGAGAGAGGGGGTAACAGTGGAGCCTGTTATTACGCATAGATCGAAATCGCTCTTTGCCATGCTTGCTGCAGCAACATTCTGGAGCAAAGGTGAAGCGCTTTTGCATGCTAGTGCATTGGTGACTGGCTCACCGGTGGTGGTGTCATCATGAGAAGTAGCGGCAATAACCGAGGTTCTTAATAAACAGAATAATGCTGTTGTGCGTCCACTGAGCGCACAAGTTGTATGGCAGAAATAGTCAATGCTATGCCGTGTAGAAATTATGGATTTCTTATTATGTCTAGTGTGAAGCAGATTGCTCGAGTGATTTTCCTGAACACGATCGTGGGTCTCGCTGGGTTCGTTGCCGTGGGACATGAGGTGGTGGCTGAAGGTGTGTCCGTGAGTCAGAGTGCTGAACAATATGGAGTGACCAGTGAGATATATGGTGATTCGTTAAGCCAGGTGCATGGGGCATTGAGCGTGAATCAGGCTGCTGGTGACGGTAATGCGCAAAACAACAGCAGGGCAATTGCAGTGGCTCACGATGGTGGCGTTGCCATTGCCTACACTTTTGATCAGCAGGATGTTGGCATGAATCCAGCGGATATTCCGGATGTGGCCGTAAGTCGTATCAGTGATCATGCCTTTAACGGAACGAGTGGCTTGCTATCGATTAATCAGGCAAGTGGCGCCTCCAATAGGCAACTCAATGCATTTGCCATGGCCATGAGCATCAGCGGTGAGCTTTCCGATGCAACGCTTGCCGAAACGCATTCCGGTGTACCGGTTATTGCGCCGGATAACGTGCTCCCTGTCAATACGACGCGTGCAGCACATATTGATGACACGGCGTTTGTCGGGGCAAGTGGAATTGTTCAACTAAACCAGACCTCAGGTACGGGGAATGTCACATCAAACCGCTTTGAAATATCGATGGGGCAAGCCAATTAACTTCTCGCAACAAAGGAGAACGTCATGAAAATATCATTTGATAAAAGTGCACTTGCGATTGCCATCGCGGCGGTCGCTGCTAGTGGGGCTGTGTTCGCCCAAGGCAGTAACGGCAACTCTAATTCGACCACCAATGTGACTGATGTGCAAATGGTGAAGAATTTGTCACTTGCCAAGAATCTGTCCATCAGCAGTATCAATGGCGGGGTTCTGGTCGATGGCAGTATAACAGTGGATTCGGCATCGGTTGCCGTTATCGATGACAAACAGAGTGCTTCAGCAAACCAGGGTGAAAACTTTCTCCTGAAAAACAGCGCCACAGCGGGCGACCAGGTGATGAGCGGGGCCACGGGAAATATAGGTATTAACATGGTCTCCGGTGATAATAATCTGCAGGACAATGCTTCAGCTATGACCTCCCTGGACACGGCGCGTAACGCAGGCCTTATTGATGCGGAGGTGTTTGTTCGGCAATCTACGGAGGGCAATCAAACCCTAAATCATGGCGTTGAGAATACCTCTTCGATGGGCGCTAGTGCCTTTGCGGGCGCCAGCGGTAACATCGGTGTCAATGTGGCGACGGGCAACAATAACTTGCAGAAAAACAACATGGCGATCTCTGTAGGTGATGGTGCTGTCGCTGAAGCCAGTGTGAACACCGAGCAAAATGTGCACAACAATATTACCAATAACCTGCCACTGGCGGCGGTTGGAGCGGGGATGCCAGGTGAGGTTTCCGGTCACATCGAGCTTAGAAACGTGACTTTTACCGCGACGACTCCTGCCGCTGCGGGTGACCCTGGCGGTATTACCGGTGGACGGCTTACTACTTCTTCCAACGGTGACTATAAAGGCATCGAGAATGGTGAGTTCCATGGCACGATCTCCGGCAATTATACAGGCAATCATAATGGCACCCTCGGATATGACACCATTGCAAACGTCGACCTGGGCGGAGAACTGACCGGCCAGGTTCCTGTTTGGGTGCTCGATAGCTGTGGCGCTGCGTGTGGTGACGAAGTCGTAGTGAATACCAAGAATGTGTCCAGTCTTGGTGGTCAGGCATTTATGGGCGCCTCGGGGAATATTGGCATCAACATGTCTGCCGGTACCAATAACGTCCAGAGTAACAGTCTCTCCATGGCGGTGATTCCGACGCCCGCTGCACCTCAGTAGTCATGTGGTGAAAGTATTGATTGACATAGTCGTGATCGAAATAAAGAGGAACGAGTCATGAAAAGCATATTGGGTAAAAGCACCATAGCAATGGCCGTGTCCGCACTGCTTGCCAGTGGGACAGCCGTGGGGCAAGGCGTCAGTAGTGAGACCACTAATCTCGTGGATGTTCGCATGACCAAGAGGCTCTCTTTATCAAAGGATATCACCATCAATGGTGGTATTGATGTGGGTGGACTCTTGCAACCCGATTCTTCTGCGGTGGCGGTTATCGATGACAAGCAGTTCAATACCACTAACAGTGGTGGACAGGAGCTTGCGCAAAACCTCAATCTCTCCAATGAAGCCACTTCCAGTGATGATATGTTGAATGGCGCGACAGGCAATATTGCGGTCAACATGAACGCCGGTGATAACAATATGCAGGATAACGCGGCGGCGATGGCCTCTGCTGACGATAGCGCTTTTGTTTTCGGTCTGGTGGATGCCGAGGTGTTCGTGCATCAGGATGCGAATAACAACAAGACCGTCAATCAGAGTGTTGCCAATCAGGCAACGATCGGTCAGTCATCATTTGCGGGGGCCACCGGTAACCTTGGTGTCAACTTTACTGCAGGAAACAGTAATCTGCAGAAAAACAATTTCGCCTCATCTGTCGCCAGTGCCGGGGTTGCCGAGGCATCGGTGAATACCCAGCAACACTCCACTGCCAACTTAACCTCCAATAGCGGGACCTATGTTCCACCAGTAAATGGCGAGCCGGGTACTGTATCCGGGCACTTTGAAAGTGCGCAGGTTACGCTAGCGGGGCCAGTGACGGGGTATGACCTCGGTGTCATGTCGGGGACCTATGCTGATCTTGCTCCGCCGATAGAAGAGATAGGGACTTACACGCAAAATGGCGTGCCTATTGCCGGGGACGGATACTCCTCGAATCACTCGGGTGCTATCGGTGCAAACGAAACGTCCACCTATGGCCTCTCAGCCACGTACACTGGCAATGTTGACTATTTTGTGATTGACGAATGTGCCACATGTATCGGTGCCGGCGGAACTACCTTCGCGACCAATACCGTCAGGCTCGATAATCAGGCGTTCATGAATGCCGGCGGGAACATTGGCGCCAATATGGCATCGGGCTCCGGTAATCTGCAGAGCAACAGCCTGTCGATGTCGGTGACCCCATAACTCACCGTACTTCTACGAAGCCAATGGAACACCACCTGCTCTGGTGCAGGTGGTGTTCTGCTCACTATTAATCATTGCGTCTGGGCATGATGCGGAACGTTCACATGCGACATAGTGTGTTTCATAAGGCAGGCATTGGTATAGCACTCGCGTTGGGATTGGTTATGACGGGATCTGCTGCTGAGATTGGCTTCACCGGGGTTATCCCTGGAGGGGGCATGATCAAGAAGCCTGTCGTGAGTATGGCGGAGTCTCGCTTCCAGTACCTGATTCGACAGAAAACCGACTTCAGTTGCGGGGCGGCCTCGCTCGCCACCATTCTCAAATATGCCTATGGCATGGATGTGGATGAAATATCCGTGATGCAAGGTTTGTTACAGGTTAGCGATCCGAAAATCGTAATGCGAAAAGGATTCTCGCTTCTCGATCTCAAGAACTATACCGAATCATTGGGCTTGAGAGCGAGAGGGTATCGCGTCACGCTTGAGCGCTTGCGCATGATACGGGTTCCTACCATCGTTATGCTGGATATCAATGGCTACAAACATTTTGTTGTGCTGAAGCGACTAGTGGATGACCAGGTGTTCATTGCCGATCCGGCGCTCGGTAACAAGGTGTTACCACTGGAAGAGTTTATGGCGGCCTGGGAAACACGTACCGTCTTTGCGGTGATCGGTAGTGGTTTTATACGCGACAATCATCTGCTTCAGGTGAAAAAGCCACCAACTGCACGGCACTGGTTGACGGCGAATCGGCCGATAACAGATTCTGAATTACTCGATTTCGGCTTCAGGCATGCTGATCTTTTCTGATGATTGCTCTGGTTATACTGTTTATGGCATTTCATCTGAAACCTGATTCGGTTCACGAAAGATTGAGCAGACGATAATAGTGGAGGACGACAGATGATAAACACTCGTGGTGCAGCACCCATCGTGATTGCGGCGACCGCTGCGGCGATGATGTCTCTCTCGACATTGACTCATTCTGCTGAGCGGGAAGTCCTTCCTGGAATGGTGGTCGTTCCTGATCCCTCTTTGGCAAAGATGCGCGGGAAGTACGTGGCCTCAACCTCTCAGGTCGTCTATTTCGGTGTGCAGATGCAGAGTAACTGGGAGGCGCCAAACGGGGCGTTACTCAATGCGGGGGCGACGTTCAGTGTGAATATGACGAATAGTTCACCGGCTGTCAGTTTTACTCCCACTGCCAGTATCGAGATCAACGACACCGGTGTTGCACTGACCGATACCACGGGTCGGACTGTGAGCAGTGCGGGCCTCGATAATATCAGTGGTGTCACCCAGAGTGTCCAGAACACCGGGGATTTCAATTCGACGACGAACCTCACTCGAATCAATTTTCTTAGTGAAGTGCCGAACGATCCCGGAGCACTTATCAGCAGTGACTTGATTGAATCCAGCAATGGCATGACAGCTTCTTCCTCCTTTAACGAGAACGCGGTAGTCGTTCATCTGGAAGTGGATGGGCAGGGCGTGGCAGAGCAGTCTATTCAAGGGGCTGTTGCGGGTGCGACCGGTCAAGGGGCTTATCAACAGATCATGGTGCTCGGTGACCGTCACCGCATTGCCAATCAACTTGAAATGAATGTGGTTTTAGGCAGTGAATCAGAACAGTTTGTGCGACAGCAAGGACTGGGAACAGCCATCGGCAACCTGCGTGGATTAACACCCAATCTCTAACTGCCGCAGGACCGCCATTTCCTATGGAGTACCCTCTGGCCGTTCACAGGCAAGGGGCTGTTGTGACGTTTTTGTGTCTGAGAGGTGCCACTTTCGGCATTTGACTATCTGCTATTTTCCATTATTACTTTTTGCATCGGTCCTGAGCGATCAGAGGCCAGTTGTTGCTAAATAGTGACACACGTCAAAAGAACTAGGATGCCACATGAACTGTCCGTATCCCCGGTCTGTTTCAATCGTCATGCTTGCCGTACTGTTTTCCTGCCAGAACCTGGTCGCTCAGGAGACCGGGGCGGAGTCCATGCAAACGTCGCAACAGGCACAGCGGCTTAAACAGCAATTTGCACGCGAACTGGCCAAGCTTCAACAGATGGAAGAGCGCCTCAATAGCCTGGCGGATGCGCATCAACAGGCTGAGGCCTCGGGTGACACCATCCGGGCAATGCAAAACAAGTACGCCTATGTTCAGCTGAAGAAGGAGTATGACGCCTCTTTGCTTGAGTTGCAGAAACTGCAGCGCATGTACAAATCCCTGGAGGCGCGTGAGGTTGATCGGGCTGTGGCTCAGCAATTGTCTCAGGACAACGACAGGGAGGGTGCTCAAGAGTCTGCTGCTGTCGCTGTCGATAAAACGGTACGTCAAGCGAAGCCCAGTCACAGTGTCGAGGCTCTGTTGCAGGAAGAGCATGCACTGTTTAATCGCCGCCTGACGCTGGAAGCCGGTGTTACCTATAGCCACTCCGATCGCAAACAGCTGGTACTTAATGGCTTCCTTGCCCTGGATGCGATTTTCCTCGGTAATATTGCACTTGAGGGGGTGGAGTCCGACATCTTCCGTTACGACTTATCTGCGCGTTACGGTCTGACCGACAGGTTGAATATCAACCTGAATGTTCCCTTCATTCAACGCACCACCAATTATCAAAAAGGAGGGGCAGATTCATCGGCCATCGTTGGTGAAACCGAGGTCACTCGAGATCCGACACTGGGTGATGCGAGTCTTGGCATGAGCTATCAGATTCTCCGGGAAGGCCCACGGAATCCAGATGTTGTCTGGAATCTCTCTTTAACAGGGCCAAGCGGTGAGCATCCCTATGGTGTACCGACAGTGGACGTTCCAACCAATGACCCAGATGATCCAGCGGGGGTCATGCAGGTCCCCGCGGAACTTCCTACCGGGAGTGGCGTGTGGACTGCTACCACGGGGGCCTCTTTTGTCAGAACACTGGATCCGGCCATCATCTTTGCCAATATTGCCTACAGTTATACCCGGCCTGAAAGTTTCAGCGATATACAGGCACAATCGTATGATCAGCCGGGTGAGATTGACCTTGGTGACACCTGGCAGTATGGCGTGGGTATCGCCTTTGCCTTCAATGACCAGCTTAGTATGAACATGTCCTATACCCAGGCGTTAACCCGTGTCAGTAAAACGCGCAATGAGGGGGAGGGATGGATTGAAATTATTGGCAGTAAATCTAATTCCGCAACCCTTGGTGTCGGTGTCACTTATGCCATGACCAGGCACCTTGCAATGGTGACCAATGTAGGGGCTGGCCTCACGGCTGATGCGCCGGATCTCACCTTTTCCGTCAAATTCCCCTATATGTTTTAACGCCCCCTGTCAGGTCAACAGGTTAGCGCCAATTCACGCATCTGTTTTTACCACTATTCCTCGTCATCACGTCTTTCGACCGTTTCCGGATCGGCCGTGATCGGGCGGTAGATCTCCACCCGATCCCCCTCCTTGAGAGGCGTCTGGCGATTTACCACCTTACCGAAAATGCCGATCTTGTTCTGCTCCAGATCGATCTCGGGGAACTGTTTCAGTATTCCTGACTTCAGGATGGCCTGTTCAGTGCTGCTTGCCTCAGGCACGTCCAGTTCAAGCCAGCGCTGCTTTTTCGCTTCGGCATAGGTTACGGAAATGCGCATCATTTTATTCTCCATCAGGCGCTCGCTTGAGATGCTGCAACACTCGCACTGCGTTCCTTGTCACGGCTCTGGTGTGCATCCAGCACACGCTTGCCGGCCATTAAAAAGCCCATCATCAGAAAACCACCCGGGGGTAGTGCCATGATGAGAAAACCACGATAGTCAGGGAGTAGGGTCATCTCAAGGAAGGTAAAGCTCTCGCCAAGCAGCAGCGAGGCATTGGCGAACAGGGTGCCGGCACCGAGAATTTCCCGCACCGCACCCAATGCGACCAGTGCCATGGTAAAGCCTGCGCCCATGGCAATACCGTCGACGATGGCGGCGCGCACTGTCTGGCGTGAGGCGAAGGCCTCGGCGCGACCGAGGATCGCGCAGTTGGTGACAATAAGGGGAATGAACAGCCCCAGCACCTTGTGCAGGTCGTGCAGCCAGGCATTGATCAGCATGTCGACGACGGTGACGATTGCTGCGATGAGCAGTACGAAGACGGGGATGCGCACCTCGGGGGTGATAATACCGCGAAACAGCGCCACTGCCAGGTTGGAGAGGACCATAACCACTAGTGAGGCGATGCCCATGCCCAGACCATTCGTGGCGGTGCCGGTTACTGCGAGCAGGGGACAGAGGGCTAGCAGCTGGGCGAACACCACATTGTTGTCCCACAGGCCGTCCCGCATGATGCGGCGATAATCGATAGGAGAGTTGTCACTCATCAGAGGTGCCTCCTTCGGGCGTGTCTTCGAGTTTCTG
>JBFFNE010000020.1:0-39346 GCA_041563315.1 Thiohalomonadaceae bacterium | reverse complement strand
GCGTACTCTTCGAGGCTGTAGAGATCGGAATGGGTCAGTTTGCTCATGGCTACTCCTGTTAAAAAAGATTTACCGCAAAGGCGCAGAGTACGCAAAGTGATTGTTGCTCAGTAGACATGTTGCCTTATCACGCCATTGAAGGTGCGGCGTGACCGCTTAGCATGACCGGCATCATCCCCTTTGCGCCTTTGCGCCTTTGCGGTTAATCCAGTGTTTAGATCCCATACGCTTTGCGCAGCAGGCTCATCGGGTGTTCGGTGCGGCTGCCGTCGGCCATGCCGTGTTCGATATGGTGACCGGCCATCGGGCAGTCGCTGCCGTAGTGATCCGCCTCGAGCTTTTTCACCTGGTTGACCACCGGGCGGACGATCTTCATCGACCCCTCATAGAACTCCTTCTTCACCGCATAGGTGCCGTCGTGACCGGAGCAGCGCTCGATGATCTGGACCTCGCTGTCGGGGATCAGGCTCAGCAGCTCGAGGGTCTTGCGGCCGATGTTCTGCACCCGCTGGTGGCAGGCGGCGTGGTAGGCGACCTTGCCGAGGGGGTGCTTGAAGTCGGTGTTGAGCTTACCCTCTTTGTGGCGCAGCATCAGGTACTCGAAGGGGTCATGGATCGCGCCTGCTACTTTCTGCACCTCGGTATCCTCCGGGTACATCAGTGGTAGCTCCTGCTTGAACATCAGTGCACAGGAAGGTACCGGCGCGACGATGTCCCAGCCCTCATCAACGAGTTTTGCCAGTACCGGGATGTTGACCTCTTTAGCGCGCTCGACGGCCTCCAAATCACCGAGTTCCAGTTTGGGCATGCCGCAGCACTGCTCTTTTTCAGCCAGCGTGATGAGGATGCCGTTGTGCTCGAATACGGCCACCAGGTCTTCACCGGTTACCGGCTCGTTGCGGTTGCCGTAGCAGGTGGCGAACAGCGCGACCTTGCCACGGGTCGTTCTGCCCGCTTCGCCTCGGCCCTTTCTGCCGACCTTGTCGGCGAGGCGCTTGCGCAGGGTGTTGGCGTGGTATTCGGGTACGTGCGCCTCGGCGTGTACCTCCAGCACTGCTTCCAGCAGCTTGCGCGTCGGTTTGGCTTTGTTGGCGGCGTTGACGATACTCGACACCACCGGGATTCCGGCAAGTTTGCCGACAGTGTCGGTGCTGGTGAGAATTTTGTCGCGGGTTTTGATATCGCCTCTTTGAAACTTGAATGCCTTGGCCCGAAGCATCAGGTGGGGGAAATCGATATTCCACGGGTGGGGTGGAATGTAGGGACACTTGGTCATAAAACAGAGATCGCAGAGATAGCAGTGATCCACTACCTTCCAGTAATCGGTTTTGGCCACGCCGTCCACTTCCAGGGTATCGGACTCGTCGACCAGATCGAACAGGGTGGGAAAGGAGTGACACAGGCTGACGCAACGGCGACAGCCGTGACAGAGGTCGAACACCCGCTCCATCTCTTGGAACAGCGACTCCTCGTTGTAGAATTCAGGATTTTTCCAGTCCAGTGGGTGTCGGGTGGGTGCCTCAAGGTTACCTTCGCGTATCGCCATTGCCTTTTATCCCTGTTGAATAAGAATTCAGAGCACAACGAAGCACACGTGGTGGATGTCGAGAGCTCCCTCCTGGCCGTTTTACCCGGGCGGTGATTGTCTGCCCCAGGTTTGCCGGAGCCCACCGGTCCCGGCATCCTTTTATTCCATTTCGTCCAAAGCTTTCTGATAGCGGTTGGCGTGCGAGCGCTCCGCTTTGGCCAGTGTCTCAAACCAGTCGGCGATTTCGTCGAAGCCTTCGTCGCGGGCATCTTTGGCCATGCCAGGGTACATATCGGTGTACTCATGGGTCTCGCCGGCCACGGCAGCCTTGAGGTTATCGGAGGTCTGGCCAAAGGGCATACCGGTGGCCGGATCACCGCACTGCTCAAGGTATTCCAGATGGCCATGGGCATGGCCGGTTTCGCCTTCGGCGGTGGAGCGGAACAATGCGGCAATATCCGGGTGGCCTTCCACATCAGCCTTGTTGGCGAAGTAGAGATAACGGCGGTTGGCCTGGGATTCGCCAGCGAAGGCATCCTTGAGATGTTGCTCTGTCTTGCTGCCTTTCAAGTCCATCGGGTTTTTACCTCATCGGTTGTGTAGTACATAGCGCGACATGATGGCGCTTCAATAAACCTAGTTCATGAGTGGAATAATGTGAAATTAATTGTTTCTAAGAGGGTGATAGTCATTTCCTATCAGGTTGTGTGCTGAAAACAGGGTGGCAAGAGGAGAGAGAGCTTGGATGAATACAGCGAAAAATAGTTGTTGTTAATAATAATGATTCGCATTACCATTGAGACGCTCTCTGTTTTAACTACCTCCGGAGGTATGACGATGCGCCGATCCACATTCATCACAGTCCTGATGCTGGCCTTGACGGGCCTGATACCGTCTCTTTCCATGGCTGCCGAAGGTGAGGTGAACCTCTACTCGGCACGCAACGAAAATCTGATCCAGCCTCTGCTGGAGCGCTTTAGCGCCAAGACAGGTATTCAGGTCAATCTGGTTACCGGTAAAGCCGATGCGCTGCTCAAGCGCCTCGTGAGTGAGGGGCGCAACTCTCCCGCGGATGTGTTGCTGACCACTGATGCAGGGCGTCTGCACCGTGCCAAGGTGGCGGGCGTGACCCAGGCGTTCGCTTCGGAAACACTGGAGGAGCGAGTGCCGGCGCAGTATCGTGATGTGGATGGTCACTGGGTGGGGCTTTCCGTGCGGGTTCGCCCCATTCTCTATGTGAAGGGGCAAGTCGATCCGGCTGAACTCTCCAGCTATGAGGCACTGGCGGAACCTCAGTGGAAGGAGCGCATCTGCATCCGTTCCTCGGATAATATCTATAACCAGTCGCTGGTGGCCTCACTGATCGCTGCCAACGGGGCCGAACAGACTGAAGCCTGGGCTGAAAAGCTGGTGAAGAATTTCGCCCGCCCGCCACGTGGCGGTGACCGCGATCAGATCAAGGCGGCGGTGGCCGGGCAGTGTGACATCGCCGTGGCCAATACCTATTATCTGGCAGGGATGCTCAGCTCGAAGGATGCTCGTGAGCGGGATATCGCTGCACGTATGGCGGTGTTCTGGCCCAATCAGGACGGCCGCGGTGCTCATGTAAATATCTCTGGTGCGGCGCTGGTCAAGGCGAGTAAGAACCGGGAGCATGCTATCCGGTTGCTGGAGTTTCTTGCCAGTGACGCGGCACAGCAGTGGTATGCCGAAGTGAACGGTGAATATCCCGTGCGCAAGGGGATTGCACTGAGCGAGACGCTGCAGGCCTGGGGTGAATTCAAGGCCGACGAGCTCAACCTGAGCCGCCTGGGCGAGCTCAATCCCGAAGCTGTACGGCTGATGGATCGTGCCGGCTGGCGATGAAAACCCATGAAAGGTAAAAGGGTAACTGCTCGGCCCACCTGAAAAGCGATCACACCGCAAAGACGCAAAGTGTGCAAAGGAATATCTGGTCAATGAGGGTATGGTGCCACATGCGTGCGGACACTAAAGCAGCTTGAACAGTCTCAAATCATGCTGGTGCTAGTGCATTGCGGTGCGTCACCTTCGGCAATGCTTACCGCAAAAAGGAGGTGCCCGGTAGCCCGGGTGTGTGGGGCCGAGCGCTTTCGGCAAGCGGCGCTGTGGTGGTGAGGTTCGAGGCCCGGATGGGGTGATCTGGCCTACCCTACTCAGCACTTGCATAAGGGAGCGAGTAGTTACGTAAAAGGTAAAAAAAGGTCGAGGTTACGAGGCCGCCCGGGAAAGAGAGTATCTGTGAGACAATCGTGCGTATGCTATTGATTGCTTGGATGACACAAGCATGCCATTGAAGGGGGTATCGGCCTGGAGCAGTGCCATTGTCGCACTCGCCCTGTTATTGATGCTGCCTCTGCTGGTAGTGCTCGGTTTCGTCTTCGTGCCGGCCGGCGAGGTATGGTCACATCTTGTCGACACGGTGCTGCAGGAGTATGTGATCAACTCCCTGCTGCTGATGCTCGGCGTTGCCCTGGGTACGCTGGTGCTCGGCGTCGGTGCGGCGTGGTTGACCAGCATGTGCAGCTTCCCCGGGCGTGGCATCTTCGAGTGGGCGCTGTTGCTGCCGATGGCGATCCCCGCCTACATCATCGCCTACACCTATACCGGTTTGCTGGAGTTTGCCGGGCCGGTTCAGAGCACCCTGCGCGAATGGACAGGCTGGGGCTACAGCGATTACTGGTTTCCGCAAATCCGTTCGCTGGAAGGAGCGGCGCTGATGCTCTCGCTGGTGCTCTATCCCTATGTTTATCTGCTCACCCGCGCCGCGTTTCTCAACCAGTCACTGTGCGTGCTCGACGTGAGTCGCACCTTGGGCAATACGCCGCTGCAGACCTTCCTGCGCGTCGCCCTGCCGCTGGCACGTCCGGCAATCGTCGCCGGGCTGTCACTGGCACTCATGGAGACCCTTGCCGATTATGGCACGGTGCAGTACTTCGGCGTCTCCACCTTCACTACCGGTATCTTCCGCACCTGGTATGGACTCGATAGCGCGCCGGCGGCGGCTCAGCTCTCGGCCACTTTGCTGTTGTTCGTCTTCGCTCTCATATTTGTTGAAAATCGTTCCCGCAGGAATGCCAAATACCACCATACCAGCCAGCGTCACCAGGCGATCCGCCGCATTCCGCTGCGTGGCTGGCACGGGGCAGCGGCCTTCGCATTCTGTTTCGGCGCGTTGCTTTTCGGTTTTCTGCTGCCGGCTGGACAGTTGCTGGTGTGGGCGATGACCGTGGCTGATGCGACCTTTGACAGGGCGTTTTTTCTGCTCATCGGCCACAGCTTGCAGCTAGCCGGCATGGCTGCGTTGCTCGCACTTGGATTGGCGCTGTTTCTCGGTTACGGTCGGCGTATGTTGCGCGGGAGGTTGTTGCCGTTGGCCGTGCGCATTGCCGGTCTCGGTTACGCGGTACCTGGGACAGTGATCGCCGTGGGTGTGATCATCCCCTTCGCCTGGTTAGACAATACCTTTGATAGCTGGATGCGCGCGCAGTTCGGCATCTCAACCGGGTTGCTGCTAAGTGGCACACTGGCTGCGCTGCTGTTTGCCTATGTGGTGCGTTTTCTTGCGGTTTCGCTGCAGACGGTAGAGGCGGGGCTGGGCCGTATCCGCCCGTCGATGGACGAGTCGGCACAGTCGCTCGGGCTGCGTCCATTACAGATCATGGGCCGGGTACATATCCCGATCCTAAAAGGCAGTCTGCTTACCGCGTTACTGCTGGTCTTTGTCGATGTACTCAAGGAGTTACCGGCGACCCTGATCCTGCGTCCGTTCAATTTTAATACCCTGGCAGTGCGCGCCTACGAGCTGGCGTCCGATGAGCGTCTTGCGGACGCTGCGCCAGCCGCGCTTGCTATCGTGGCCGCCGGTATCGTACCTGTCATCCTGCTCAGCATGTCGATAACCCACACACGGTCGATTAAACGGTAAAAGACCAGAGTGAAGGTGAATCCCGGTTGGCAGCGGCGGCAGCATTGACTCCCGGCTGGTCGACATTGAGTGAATTAGATAAGGAACTGTTCTAGAAGATGAGCATGCAACTGGAAGTGGATAAGGTTTCCATCTGCTACGATAGCGAGCCGGTGCTCAAGGGGGTGAGCTTCTCACTTGCCTGCGGCGCAATTGGGTGTCTGCTCGGCCCCTCCGGTTGTGGCAAGACCTCGTTGCTGCGCGCCATTGCCGGTTTTGAGCCCGTTGCAGCCGGTGCGATCCGCCTGCATGGGCGCACGGTTGCTGCACCTGGCATGCAGCTCCCGCCAGAGCAGCGTCACATCGGTATGGTGTTTCAGGATTTCGCCCTGTTTCCTCACCTGACGGTGGAAAAGAATGTCGCCTTTGGCCTGCAAGGATGGGGTAGCAAGGAGCGCGACGCGCGCGTGGACGAGCTGCTCAATCTGGTAGGGCTAAGTGCGTTACGTGATTCCTATCCTCACCAAATCTCGGGCGGCCAGCAGCAGCGCATCGCCCTCATCCGCGCTATGGCGCCACGTCCGGAGATCCTGTTGCTGGACGAGCCCTTCTCCAGTCTTGACAGTGATCTGCGCGAACAGCTCGCCCGTGAGGTGCGCGCCATCCTAAAGCGCGATGGTGTGACCGCAATCCTGGTCACTCATGATCACCTGGAAGCCTTCGCCATGGCCGACCACATTGGCGTCCTCGGTGAGCAGCGCCTGCGCCAGTGGGATATCCCCTACAACGTCTACCACGAGCCGGCCGACCGCTTTGTTGCCGATTTTGTCGGTCAGGGCGTGATGCTTCCCGGCAAGGTAGTGGATAGCGCTCACATTGAAACCGAACTCGGTGTCGTGCCCGGCAAGCTGCCAGCGGAATGCAAACCGGGCTGTGAAGTGGAGGTGTTGTTGCGGCCTGATGATGTGGTGCACGATGACGACAGCGAGTTGAAGTTGGTGGTTGCCGAACGGGCATTCCGCGGTGCTGAATACCTCTATACCCTGCGCCTCCCTGACGGCGGAGAGATCCTCTGTCTGGTGCAGAGCCACCACAGCCACTCCCTGGGCGAGAAGATCGGCATTCGTCTCGACCTTGAGCATCTGGCCGTCTTTCCTCGTAGGGGAGAGGATAAGAGCCGCTAGGAAATCTCGCCGGCTACACCTGATGTTAAGTATTGGATCGTTCGTTTTAATGCGGCGCTTTGTTTTTTTGCGCAACCGTGAGGATTTTCTGTAAACTCGCTGCGCTGTTTTGATAGCCTTAGTGATGGGATGCGGTCACATATACGCGGCCTGTGGGTTTGCTCAGTGCGGAAAGATGGACCGACATATTTAATACGAAATGGTCTGCGGATATTGATAATAAAAAGGAAAAAAACAGAATGAATAAAGGATTCCTGTGTGCCATGAGCGTGGCCACATTTTTGGTTTGCCAGGTGGCAAGTGCAGAGGCGGAATTTCGTCCGATGGTGGGGGTCGGGAATTCAGATTATGAGTTCAGGCTTGATAACGAAATGACTTACATGGGGAGCGCCACGACAGAGGCTTACGGCCTAAAAGTGATATCCGATAACGTATTCATTGAGGCGAGCTTCTCTGCTGGCAGTGGCGAGCTGGATGACTCAGAATATGAGTTTGAGAGTGCTGAGGAAAGCTACTCGCTGGGTGTCATGGCGGACGAGAGGTCCATCTATCTGAGTTATTATTCGGCCGAATCGCTCGTTACTGTTCCCGGTGGTCAGGTCAAATTCAAACCGAAGGGCTGGAGGTATGGCTGGTCAGGGCCTGTTTCATCTATGGGTTCCGGTTGGTTGGGGTACAGCTTTGGGTTAGCCATTATGACGGCTGAGGTCAGCCGTGTTGGACCAGGCAATACCGTAGTGAGTGAGACGTCGGATAATTCCCTTTGTTACAACGCCGGGCTCGACTATACATACCCTGTTACACAGGCTTTTACGGTTCACGGAGAGGTTAAATACAACGTGAATGAGTACAAGTTTGACAGCATGACCAGGGAGCAGACCTTCACGCATTATCTTTTGACCGCCGCTTATCAATTCTAGGCGGGATTGGCCGGTTCTTTTAGCGGCAAATAACGGCTTTAAGGTGAGTGCCGTACCGCTTAGTGAGGACGTAAGCATCCCCTGTGTGCCTCTTGTATCTTTTGATTTAATTAGTGCAACGGAATACTCACTCCCAATGAAAGATTGATTGCCTGATCCCATTCCAGGGTCTGGTGATTGTTGTAAAAATGGATGAGGTAGGCATCGATAACGCCTATTTCCGTGTAGAGGCTTACCCCGCGCTGCGCTGGGTCGTTGCTGGTGAGTTTGATGCCGAGATAGGGCATCAAATGCCATTGGTATGAGGGATAAGTGTAATAGCCGCGTGGATAATCTCGGGTCGAGTAACGGTTGCCGAAGTAATAGATAAAGGCGAGTCCGGTATAGACCCTCGTTGTTGTCTGCTCGTTGCTTACCAGAGGGTTGAACAGGTAGTTTGCTTTGGCGCCGGCAACATAGATATCTATACCTTCGAGGCTCTCTGGAGCATACCCGGCGAGGAGATGAACCTCTAAATGTGCTCCGGTTTGCCAACCTAAACCCGCGGAGACGAATCCCATGTTACCCGCATGCTGGAAGATGACACTGTCGGCAATAGGGCGGCTCGACTCATTACCATGAGCGACTCCGGCACACCACAAGACCAGTATTTGTGCGGCAACGAAGAGAGATTTAGGCACCATGTTTACAAGTGCTCCCTGTCGATCCGGATGCCACCGGACTCGACAGTCACCACCACATAGGCGGAGTCCTTGACCGTGCCGGTAGTCAGGTAACTGATAGTCTGGCCGTTACTGAGGGCCTCTTCCGAATAGGTGTGCAGATGGTCGTGGCCTGCTGCAACTAATGAAACAAAATATTGTTTGAGGACTGCCAGATAGTCCTGGGATGGTTGTGAAGTGAAGCGCTGATCGTACGGTCCGATATGGGTGAGTACGATCTGGTGCTGATAAAGAAAATCATTATCCAGTTCTGCCTGTAGCCAGTCGAGGCGCGGCACGGTATTGGCAAATTCCCACGAGTTGCTGTTAAGCACGACAAACTTCACCTGATTGTAAACAAAGCTGTAATCAAAGCCGCCAAAGAAGGCTTGGTAGTTCTCCTTGCCGTTATTCAGGGCATCGTGGTTGCCTATGGCGGTAAGGTAGGGGATGGTCAGGTTATCCAGAATATCTGTCTTCCATTGATACTCTTGTTGCAGGCCATAGTCGGTGAGATCCCCGGCAATCAGCAGGAATGCAATATCATGGCGTTGGTTGAGTACATGCACCAGTTGGTCCGCCTGGTCATAGTAGGCGTGGGTGTCAGCGGTCAGGGCAAAGCGAAAGGGCTCAAAATGGGGGAGCGAGGCATTTTCCACCCGGGAGAGATGAATTGCCGTGCGCTGCTGTGAGCCTGACTCAATGCTGTACGGGCTGTAATCAAACAGGTTCTCGCAGCCGACCAGAAGCAGGCTCAGAACGGTCGCTTTTGCAGTGGTGATGGCACTTGATATAAGCACGCTACCCCCCGACTCGAAAGCAACACGACGTTAAACAGTATGGCTGTGAATCGGTGGATTCCAAATCCAGGATCTTAAGCCAGTGAGTGCTCAGCGGGGATCACCCAGAGTCAAGCTTTCTGCAAGAGACGCTTAGCCTGTTTCGGTTATCGACCGGTTGCCTCGGTAGTACTTTATGCTTCCCCTGTGGATCAGGAATATTAAAAAGGCGACCGCCAGTTGTCGTGGTGAACAGAGAACAAATAAGAACACGTGGCCGTAGAGAACCTTGACGCGATAGAGAACTATCCGGGATCTTGAACCCGGTAACCGGATTCGATTGTGAGGTCATAGCCGTTTCTCCGCGCATTATTCTTCAACCGAGTTATGGTGTGGCGTTAGTGCTCCCGACATAGACTGGAAGGGGCACGGGTGCGGCGGCATACTTAGTGCACAATGGTGGCGCTCTCGATGTGACTGAGCAGCCGACGAACACCAGCGGCAACCCGGTCAGGACTGTCTTCCTGGAGATAGTGGCTGGCGTCAGGCAGACGCTCTACCGGGGCGTAGGGAAAGTAGCGACGCCAATGCTCGATAATGCGTTCACTGCCGAAGGCCATGTCCTTCATTCCCCAAATCATCTCCACCGGTTTGTTTTGTAGTGTCTTCAAACCTTCCTCGATCCCTTCGAACCATTCGTCTGAGTGGCTGATGGCCCAGGGAAAGACCCAGGTGCCAAGGCGTGATTCGGGTGTAGGGAAAGGCGCGGTATAGGCCTTAAGAATTTCGGGGCGCTTGCGCTCCTCATGACTGATCCCCGCAGGTAGTATGCTTTTGGCAAAGAGGTTGTAGTGGGTATGCAGGTACCTGGCCGGTACACTGCCCACGGTGCGGGAGAAGAGTCTGTTGACCATGTCGGGCCTCCAGGCCCAGGTGTTGAGCAAAACGAGGCCGGCGAGGCGTTGTGGCTGTTGCAGCGCAACGGCCAGACCGATAGGACCGCCCCAGTCCTGTAGCACCAGTGCATAGCGTTCCAATGCCAAATCGTCGATTAACGCGGCTATCCAATTACTATGCTCCTGCGGGGTAAACCGGAAATCGGTTGGGGTTTCGGAGAGGCCGAATCCGGGATAGTCCGGTGCGATGCAGCGGCACTCCTGACGCAATTCCTTGATGATGTCGCGGTAGAGAAAGGACCAGGTGGGATTGCCGTGCAACATGAGCACAGGAAAGCCTTCGCCCTCATCTACGTAGTGCATGGCAACTCCTTCGCGCTCCAGCCAGTGATCGGCAAAGGGGTATTCCTGCTCGTTGATGGTGAAGCGTCGTTGATGCTTATGTTGCCATTGGGAAGACATGTTGCACCTCACTTAAGGTCTGTGGGATTGCAACGGGAGTCAGAGGTGGCGTCCCAACCAGTCGTTCATCGCCTCGTAACCGTAGCCGATCCAAGGCTTGCTCAGGGTGAAAACATAAGCGTGATCATCTTTTCCCAGGAGTGGCTCAAGGTCGCGGTAGAGGGCGTCAGCCTCAAGTTCACTTTGTACTGCCCAGGCGGTATCCGAGAGGCGCATCGTATCGAAGCGTTGCATAAACTCGTGATACAGGCGGTAGTCCTGGGTCTGACTTTCAAAGGCCACCATATAGACACCCATCGCAGTTTCCCGAGGTTGTGAAGTATTAGGGAGTCTAGAACAGCCCACCGTGCTGTCTATGGGGAGGAGTACGCCATCGAACTATGTTACTTCACTAGGTGGCCTGTCACATGGTTGACGGTGACTTTTCTGGGCCGAAAAGGGTAAGCTGTTCTGTAAAGGGCAAGTGAAAAACCTAAACAAATAAGCTCGTACTGCCATGACACTTACAACATCAGGTTGCTACTGCCCGCTGGTAGCGGTGATGGCGGATTGAAGGGGGAAGGATGAACGCCTGTTTGACATTCTACGGCGAGATGGGCCATGAACGCATTCCCTGCGGCAGCGTAACCACCATTGGTCGCGATAGAAACAGTAACATTGTGTTGCTGGATCTTCAGGTCTCACGCAATCATGCAATGCTCCGCCGATTAGGCGAGGCAGACTACTATCTGAGCGATAGCGGCAGCTCCAATGGCAGTCTGCTGAACGGTCGCCGAATCACTATACCTACGCTGCTGAGCAATGGTGACCGTATCACGATCGGTCGCACCGAATTCCTGTTTGAGCAGGAGGCTGCGTCCGGCGATTTCAGCGATTCGATATCGTATCAGGCAACGATGATTGTGGATGCACCGCTGATCCAGGAAATCACCCTGCTTGTTGCCGATATCCGCGGCTTTACCAGCCTCTCCGAGCAGTTGCCCATCCGCACCCTGACGAAGCTGATGAACCAGTGGTTCAATGAGGTCAGCGATGCCATCTACAGGCACGACGGGGAGGTGGACAAGTTTATCGGTGATTGTGTCTTTGCCCGTTGGGAAAGTGACGATTCAGTGAAAAACGTGATCAGTGCGTTACGCACTGCCTGTGTGTTGAGAACGATAACCACAGGGTTGCATCATTCTTTCGCCGAACTGAATGAACCATTACGCCTGGGCGTTGGCATTAATACCGGTATGGCCTCATTGGGTGTGGGCAGCGACAACACGGCCCTGGGGGATGCCGTGAACACCGCGTTTCGTCTGGAAACCGCCAGCAAGGAACTCGGCGCGGATATCGTATTGAGCGAGAGCGCCTACACAACGTTACCGGAATATTATTGGCGTGATCGGGAGCAGCAGATCAGGCTTAAGGGTAAACGTAAGCCGGTAAAGATCGTTGCTCTCGATAGTGATGGGGCCGAAATCCTGTTGGCTGATGCTGCCATCGCTAACCGGTAACCAATGAAGTCAGGGCCGCCCATTAGGCGGATTGATGGGCTGTTACCCAACCTAGGCGTCCTTTGCTTCCTCGTATAGTTCTGCCTGCAGTGCCTCATGGTGGACCGTGCACTGCAGATGTTCGGCGATCACCTTGAGATCGCTCTCGGCGTTGCCCAGGCAGCTGGTGGCGCCGGGCGAGGGAGTCATGTTGAAGATGATCCCGTGGCCGGGGGCAATGCGCGCTTCGCCCAAGTGCAGTCGCTGGTTGGTTTTGTCGATCATCACCGGGCGCACGCCGCCGATGTTTTTGGCGAAGCTCAGGTCCGCCAGTTTGAGGGAAGGCACGATTTTTTGTGCATCCTTGAGGAACAGGTGGTTGCGGATCAACGGGATCTCGAACAGGGTGTTCTTCATCATATAGTGGCGGATTTCCCGCTCCCTGAGCAGGTTGAACATGACCTTTGCCACTTTCATGTCGGGCCGCAGCACCTCCAGGTATTCGGGAAAGGTACGCAGGTTGTGACGCTCGAGCAGCGGTAGTGCCAGCGCGGTGGGACCGAAGCGCGTCTTTCCCTGCTGCACCAGGTCCGGGTCGCCGTGAATGGCGGCGAAAGGCAGCTTGGGGTTTTGTACCGTGTAGACCTTACCGTTGAGCACCTGCGGGGTGTAGTAAAAGCTGCCGGCGATGGGCAGGCAGGAATACTCCAGTCCGTACCCCATGCGGTGGGCGTAGAGCAGGCTGTGGGCGCCGGCGCTGACGACTACAAAATTGGCATGCAGTTCCCCGCGGCTGGTGGTGAGGAGATAGCCGTCACCGTTGCGCTCGATCCGTTTTACGGCGGTGCCAAGTTGCAGTTCGATGCGTTCTTCGCCATGGGTGTGGGCCTGCTCCACAAAGGAGACAGCTAGGGCATTAAAGTCAGCGGCACTGATCTCGTTTTGGGTGGCGAGTGCGACAACCTCTTCAGTGCGGCCATCCGTCAGATTGGGTTCGACCTCGGCGATCTGCGGGCGCTCAAGCAGTTGCATGCCTGGGAAGTGCGGTACAAACAGCTCGAAGCGTTCGCGTAGCTCACTGATCTCACGGGCCCCGACACCCAGCACCATTTTCGGGTAGCTGAACAACAGCTTGTCACGCTCAGGCAACTTTTGGGCATAACGCACAACCATCTGCGCGGTCTGCTGCACCTGTAACGCTTTTTCCAGGGTGTAGTTGGTCTCAATGTCGCCGCAGTGCAGGGTCTGGCTGTTATTGCGTCCATGGGAGTTCACCTGGGCCACGGCCGGGTATTTCTCCAGCAGGGCGATCCGGCTGAGGTCGGTGTAGCGTGCCAGCAGGTAGAGTAGTGCGGTGCCGGAAATACCGCCACCGACGATGGCGACATCAACGTGTTTCGTGGCCATGGTGGTTCTCAAATGGGTTGGAGGAGCAGCGCACTTGGCCGCTGGACGCATAGTGTAGCAAAAGCCTGGGTAATTAGGGCAGTTGATGCCAAACCCTGCCGGTGGATTATGGGGCTGAACAGAGCCGCACACAATTGGCTTTATAGTTGAAGATGTTCCAGCCCGGGCGAAATTAGTCTGCTCGGTGCTGGGCAAAGATTGCCCAGCTTACGTGGTGAGAGGTGTGCTTGTAGTCACGATTGCCCCGGCCAGTTGCTGATCAGGATAATGCTGCCAAGCGCGGCCAGTGCCCAGCTCAGGACCGGTGCACCATAGGCCATTTGTGGAGAGTAGCCGTCGAGCCCCAGCAGTAGCGCGGCACTGATAATGAGCGAGCCCCCCAGTATGGAAAAAAAGGTGCGGTGATTGGCGCGGCGGATCTCATGGCGAATCAGCTGTAGCTCTTCGCTGTTGCTACGCACTTCCAGCTTACCGTGGCGCGCCTGGTGCAGGACTTCGTGGATCAGCGAGGGGATTTCCGGCAGCTTTTCGCCCCACTGCGGGACGTTCTCTTTGAGGCGATTGACGAAAGCGCGGGAGCCGATCTGCTCGCTCATCCAACGCTCGAGGAAGGGCTTGGCGGTCTGCCACAAGTCGAGTTCCGGATAGAGCTGGCGTCCGAGGCCCTCGATGTTGAGTAGGGTCTTTTGCAGCAGCACCAGTTGTGGTTGAACCTCCATGTTGAATCGGCGCGCGGTTTGGAACAGGTTGAGCAGCAGCTGACCAAAAGAGATTTCCGACAACGGACGCTCGAAGATGGGTTCACAGACGGTGCGGATCGCCGCCTCGAACTCATCGATCCGTGTCGTAGCCGGAACCCAGCCTGACTCCACATGCAGCTCGGCTACGCGTTGGTAATCACGGTGGAAGAAGGCGAGGAAGTTCCCGGCCAGATACCTTTGATCGGCCTGACTCAGGGAGCCCACAATGCCAAAGTCCACAGCCATGTACTGGCCGGCGGGGGAGACAAAAATATTCCCTGGGTGCATGTCCGCATGGAAAAAGTTGTGGCGGAATACCTGGGTGAAAAAAATTTCAACACCGCGAGCAGCCAGCGACTCCATATCTATCCCGGCAGCGCGAATCTCCGGGATATTGCTGATGGGGATGCCACTGATACGCTCCATAACCATCACATTGCGGCGGCAGTAAGGCCAGTAGACCTCCGGTACGTAGAGCATCCCGGAATCGGCAAAGTTGCGGCGGATTTGGGCGGCGGAGGCAGCCTCACGCATCAGGTCGAGCTCATCGAGGATAGTCTTCTCGAACTCCCGCACCACCTCCATCGGGCGCAGCCGTCGGCCCTCGGACCAGTAGCGCTGGAGCTTGTCGGCGATGATATAGAGTAGACCGATATCGCGCTGGATCACCGGTTTAATGTCGGGGCGTACCACCTTGACGACCACTTCGGTGCCGTTGAGCAGACGGGCGGAGTGCACCTGGGCGATGGAGGCGGAGGCTAGAGGTGTTTCGTCGAACTCGGAGAAAATTTCAGGGATCGGGTGGCCGTAGGACTGTTCCATGATCGCCACGGCAAGCTTGCCGGGGAATGGCGGCACGCGATCCTGTAGTTTCACCAGTTCATCGGCAATGTCATCGGGCAACAGGTCGCGACGGGTAGAGAGGATCTGGCCGAACTTGACGAAAATGGGTCCCAGGTCTTCCAGTGCCCGGCGGATGCGTACCCCGTGTCCCACCTCTTTGTTACGTAGCAGACGCCACCACATGAACCAGCGCAGGAAGTGCAGCGGACGGAACAGATGGGAGGCGAGTACCAACTCGTCCAGACCGTGACGCAACAGCGTCCAACTGATGTAAAACAGGCGCAGGGCCTGGCCGGGACGAATCACCGTGTTAAACCTCGTTTAATTAAAAAAACCATTCAACGCAAAGGCGCAAAGGGTGCAAAGGGGTGAAACGGATTTTTGATGTTGGTCGCAGGAGTCCACTCTGTGGGCGAACATTCGCTGAGGGGGTACTTCATTCCTGTTTGCTCTGCAGCCGTTTGACTCGAGCTTCCATGCGGTCGACATCGCTGCGCAGGGTGTCGACCTGCTCAATGAACTCGTTAACCTCCCAGGGCAGGGGGAGGATCTCAGTCTCTTCCTGCAGGTAGTCAGCGGTGTCCTGGCCGAGATGCTCGGCACTGCGCTCGCCCCAGGCGAGCAGGCCGCGAACGGTGTTGCCGAGCTGGTGGGCAATGATGTCACCGGTGATGCGTGAGAGGTGCTCCTCCCAGTCGATTTCAAGCTTTTCAAACACCCGTTGAACCTGCTGACCGAGCTCTACGTCGCCATCGATCTCCACCCCACCCTTGAACATCCCCTCGCCGGTGCGACCGGTGCTCATGCGCAGCAGAGCAAACGGAGCGCCGCGCAAAGTGGTGTCTACCTCGCTGTCGTAGTGGCCCATCAAGCGCAGGCCATCTTTTTCCGGTTGCAGCAGCAAGCGGATACCGGTGCCCTGGAGTTCAATGGCAATCACCCGCCCCTGCAAGCGTCCGAGACGCTCCAATGTTTTGGGGTCGAGAGCGAGGGCGGCGTTAAGCGCCTGCTCCAGCCCTGCCAGGGCGGCGACACTGAGCATGGAAACCTGTGCGTTCATTCGACCTCCTTGATCCGTTGTTCGATCGATTTGTCGGCCTCGGTGTCAGCAAGGTGGCTGAGCGGGATCTGGATCACCACGGTATGGGCGATGAGATCATGAAAACCTCGCTTCTTGCTGTCCCAGAGCATCCAGAAAAAGCCGAGACCCAGCGGCAGCAAGGAGAGAAAATACCCCACATAGCGAAGTATCGCCTGTCGCAGCCGTAGGTTGTCAAAGGTCGTGGCATCGACCACCTGGCAGTCCATGAGGTGCTTGCCAGGGGTGCCGCGATAGCGCACCCAGAAGAAGATAATCAGCACCATCGGTAACAGATCGGTGATCAGCAGGCTTGCCCAGTCGAAACCGAGACTCCCCGCCTGTGCGGCCAGATCCCCATCGCATTCAAAGCCGGTTAAATGGCTCACCCCGGTGAAAAGGAAGGTCAAGGGGGTGAGAATGATGATGAGGAGCAGGCTGTCGATCAGCATGGCCGCAAAGCGGCGAAAAAAGCCGGCGTACTTGATATCGCCGTTCATCCTAGAACTTGAAGCCCCGATGCAGGGCAACGATGCCGCCGGTGAGGTTATGGTAGTCGCAGCGCTCAAAGCCTGCCGTCTCCATCATCTTCTTGAGGGTCTCCTGGTCCGGGTGCATGCGGATCGATTCGGCCAGGTATTTATAGCTTTCGCTGTCATTGGCTACCAGCTTGCCCATCATCGGCAGCAGTTTGAATGAATACTGGTCATAGATGGGGCCCAGGCCCGGGGTCACCGGTTTGGAAAACTCCAGCACCAGCAGACGTCCACCCGGTTTGAGGATGCGGAACATCGAGGCCAGCGCCTTGTCCTTGTCAGTGACATTGCGCAACCCGAAGGCGATAGTGATGAGGTCGAAGTGGTTATCCGGGAAGGGCAGGCACTCGGCATTGGCCTGGGCATACTGAATATTGCCGATGAGACCGCGATCGACCAGCCGCGAACGGCCCACCTTGAGCATGGAGTCATTGATATCGGCCAGCACCACCTGGCCATCGGGGCCAACCAACTCGGAAAACTTGCCGGCCAGATCGCCGGTGCCTCCGGCGATATCCAGCACCCGCTGGCCGCGGCGTACGCCGCTCATCTCGATGGTGTAGCGTTTCCACAGCCGATGGATGCCCATCGACATCATATCGTTCATCAGGTCGTACTTGGCAGCAACGGAGTGGAAGACCTCTGCCACCTTGGCTGCTTTCTGTCCTTTCGGCACCTGCTGATAGCCGAAGTGTGTGGTGCTCTCCTCGCTCATGCCGTGCTCCTGAAGATGATGAGGCTTTTTTTTGGGGGGGAGGAAGGCTTAAGCCTTGCGTTCATGTCCGGCCGCCTTCAGGCGGTCGAGGTAATTTTGCCAGTTTTGCTCGTAATTAACACCTAGATCATAAAGGGTATCCCAGGCATAAATGCCAGAGTTGTGGCCGTCATCGAAGCTCGGCTGGATGGCGTAGCTGCCAACCTGCTCGATCTTTTCGATGTTCACCTCTTCCTTGCCCAGCTGTAAGACCTCCTGCCCCGGGCCATGTCCCTGAACCTCGGCGGAGGGGGAATAGACGCGCAGGTACTCACAGGGCAACTCGAAGCGCTGACCATTCTCGAAGGCGATTTCCAGTGTGCGCTTGTTCTTGTGCAGGGTGATTTCGGTGGGAATGTGTTTGCTCATGGTGTTCCTCTTCTTGCATGATTCGGGGCTTCTTTATGGTGGTGCCCGTTGCCCGCTTATTCAATATGGCGCCGGCGTTACCTGCCAGCGTTATAGGATATACCTGCTCAGATCTTCATCGAAGGCCAGTGCCTGAAGCTGGGAGTCCACATAGGCGTCGTCAACGATCAGGCGTTGCCCGCTCTTGTCCGCCGCTTCATAGGAAATGGTCTCAAGCAGACGTTCCATAATGGTATGTAGACGCCGCGCACCGATGTTTTCGGTGCGCTCGTTAACCTGCCAGGCAATCTCCGCCAGGCGTGTGATACCGGACGCCTCGAACACCAGCTCTACCCCTTCGGTCGCCAGCAGCGCCCGGTACTGCTCAGTGAGAGAGGCATCGGGCTCGGAGAGAATACGCTTGAACTCCTCCACGCCGAGGGCATCCAGCTCGACACGAATGGGCAAGCGCCCCTGCAGCTCCGGGATCAGATCCGAGGGTTTGGAGAGATGGAAGGCCCCTGAAGCGATGAACAGGATGTGGTCGGTCCGGATCATGCCGTATTTGGTGGAGACGGTAGAGCCCTCGACCAGCGGCAGCAAGTCGCGCTGCACGCCTTCGCGGGAGACATCCGCCCCCTTGGCTTCGGAGCGACTGGTGATCTTGTCCATTTCATCGAGGAAAACGATACCGTTCTGCTCCACGGTATTCACGGCGCGGCCCTTGATCTCTTCTTCATTGACCATCTTGGCCGCCTCATCGTCGGCCAGTTGTTTTAGCGCATCCTTGATAGTCATCTTGCTCTTTCTGGTGCGCTGGCCGCCGAGGTTCTGGAACATTCCCTGGAGCTGACTGGTCATCTCCTCCATTCCCGGTGGGGCCATAATCTCCACGCCCATGGGGGCGGCGCTGATGTCGACTTCGATCTCCTTATCATCGAGGTCGCCCTCGCGCAGTTTCTTGCGGAATTTCTGCCGGGTACCGGAGTCGGCCTCGCTGGGGGCGGGGGGCTCATTGGCAAAGCCGATGCCGCCGCTGCGTGCTGATGGCAGCAGGATGTCCAGGATGCGCTCCTCTGCCGCCTCGTAGGCTCGGGGCCGCACCTTGGCCATCTCCTCCTCGCGTACCAGCTTGATGGCAATCTCGACCAGATCGCGGACGATCGATTCCACATCCCGGCCGACATAGCCGACTTCGGTGAATTTGGTGGCTTCCACCTTGAGGAAAGGGGCTTTGGCCAGTTTAGCCAAGCGGCGGGCGATCTCGGTCTTGCCCACCCCGGTGGGGCCGATCATCAGGATGTTCTTCGGCGTGATCTCGTTGCGCAGCGAGGCGTCTACCTGGCTCCGGCGCCAGCGGTTGCGCAGGGCGATGGCCACGGCGCGTTTGGCGTTGGCTTGGCCGATGATGTGTTTGTCCAGTTCCTGGACGATTTCTCGTGGGGTCATTGTCGACATGATCGTTTCACTATTCGTCGTTCGTGGTTCAGGCGATATCCAACGTTTCGATGGTGAGATTGGCGTTGGTATAGATGCAGATACCGGCAGCGATTGTCAGCCCTTTTTCGACGATATCGCGGGCCTCCAGTTCAGTGTTCTCGTACAGTGCGGTGGCGGCTGCCTGGGCGAAAGCGCCACCGGACCCGATGGCGATGAGATTGTTCTCCGGCTCTATCACATCACCGTTACCGGTGATCATCAGCATGGCAGTTTTGTCCGCTACCAGCAGTAGCGCTTCGAGTTTGCGCAATACCCGGTCGGAACGCCAGTCTTTGGCCATCTCCACCGCCGCGCGAGTGAGGTTGCCCTGGTGTTTTTCCAGCTTGGCCTCGAAACGTTCGAACAGGGTGAAGGCGTCGGCCGTGCCCCCGGCAAAGCCGGCAATGACCAGATCCCTGTACAGGCGGCGTACCTTGCGCGCATTGCCCTTCATGATGGTGTTACCGAGGGAGACCTGGCCATCACCACCGATGACAACCTGAGCGCCACGCCGCACCGCGAGAATGGTAGTGCCACGATATTGTTCCACAATAGTGCCTCTGTTTTACGCCGGGGAGAGAAGTTTACAACATACGGCTCACGGATTCCCGTGGGAGGGGGTGTTCCACGTTAAAAGTTCAAAGATTCTTTTAACTTTGAACGTAACAACTCGCCCCTCAATAATCCCAACGCAAAGAGGCAAAGAGGCAAAGAGGCAAAGAGGCAGAGGAAAGCCATGTCTTGTAACTCGCCTGGCACGCCGCCTGGCGCTTGCGAAGCCGCGCGTCCCTGAGGGCGTATCCGGCCGTTGGCGGTCACATCCCGACGTGGCGGTTATGTCTGCGGTCTCGTTGCATTCTAATCGCGCAAGGAGCCCGCTCCTGCTTGAACTGGACTTCAATACGGGGACCTGGTCAACGAGATGGCTCTGCAGAGAGCCCTGCGCCTCATCGACACTTGTTTTTCGCGCCTCTGCGGTAAAGCATTTTTTTAGGGAGAGAGAGTGGTTACGCTCCTTTGAACACGCCTTAGCCGGCATTGTCGCTGGTTCTGTCCGTCAAAGGGGAGGTTCACGCCGGTCCCAATTATTTAACTTGCTCCCACGTAATATCCCACCCCACCTGATTGAACTCTTACCGCAAAGGCAAAAAGAGAACTACCAGGTAGCCAGGGGAGCGTAGCGCATCGCGCTTTCAACAACCTGCACGGTGGTGTTGAGGTTCGGGACCCAGGATGGGCAACCTGGCCTAATCGGCACTCACATAGGGGACTAGTAGTTACCTTTGAACTCAAGGGGTGAGTACTGCCTCTCGATGCTGCGATCGGCGCAGCCAGGCTGCTGCACCGGCGGAGGTGAGAATGCACCACACCGCAAACATCGCCCCGGGGAGAGCGGTCTCCGGCTCAAAATGCGTCAGTGCCAGCACCACACCAAGTCCGGCATTCTGCATGCCGATCTCGATGGCCAGGGTCAGCCGGTGGCGACCATCGAAGCCAAATAGCCGGGCGGCCTGCCAGCCAAGCAGATACCCCAGGGCGTTGACCAGGATCACCATCGCCACCAGGGTAGCACCCACATTCGCCAGTCGCTCCTGGTTGGCCGCCACCGCATAGCTGCAAATGAGGATAATCGCCAGCGAAGCCGCCGCCGGGGCGATCTGTCCGGCATGTTCCAGCATGCGCGGTTTTGCCTGCAGCATTCGGCGCATGCCCAGGCCGAGCAGCAAGGGCAGTAGCACCGTTAACAGGATGGTCTGCATCATAGGCCAGAAAGGGATCGCCAGATAGACCGAGCCGAGCCATTTTACCAGCGCCGGAGTGAGCATCGGTGAGAGGAAGGTCGCTACCGTAGTCAGCGCAATAGAGTAGGCCACTGCACCGCCGGCCAAGTAAACGATGACATTACTCGCCATCGCTCCAGGGGCGCAGGCGACGATGATAAAGCCGAGTGCGAGTGCCGGCGGCAAGCCACTTACCCATGCCGTAGCAAATCCCAGTGCTGGCATAAGGGTGTACTGCGCCAGCACCCCGAGGCCGATTGCCTTGGGCCGGGTCAGGGTGTCGCGCAGATCCTCCGGCTGCAGCACGATGCCGAGCGCGAACATCGTGGCAGCGAACAACCACTGGAAGTACGGCATGATCCAGATAAAGGTGGCCGGTTCGAGATAGGCGAGGATGGCACCGAGCAGGGTCAGGGGGGCGAGGCTATTGGCGATGAGGCGAAACAGGATCATGACGTTCGTTCCATGAGCTTGGCGGGTAGATGGCTATGGTACGACGAAAGGTGGGGATTGGCCAAAGGCCAGGGTGTGGCCGGTACAAAGCTGAAAGCAAACCGATGGGATGGTTGTCTTGCCTATCTTCTGCCAGGACATTGTCGACTACTTTGCCGCCGCCTCCGGCTTTTTCAGTAGCAAATCACGTAAAGCGGGAGAGATCAGATAGTTCACATCAAGTACGGGAAGCGAGACGGTGTTGTGACAAAAGACTGAACGGACCAGTGGCCGGTAGGCAGCCTCGGCATAAAGCTCAGGCAATGCCTCACTCTCTTGATCGGTCACCGTAACACGATAAGGTGCGCTGCCCAGAACCAGCGCGACATGTTGAAGTGGCTCGCCGGGATGAGATTGATAGGCGAGTACGCCAATATGCTTGAGCGCAGCGGTGGCTTGCGGATCAAACAAACGATGATAATGGATTACCGGCAGGAGGCGCCCACGCCACGGCATCACTGCCGGGCAGTAAGCGGGGCTGTATGGGACATCCAGAACGGTCGCTTCGCTGAGATATTCAACCATCTCCACATTGGCGACGGCAAAGCGGTGATCAGCATTGTCGGTAAGGACCCAGGCGTGCGCTGCAGTGGTCACTCTTGCTCCTCCGGGGGCATTACAGTACTCATTAATGCGCCGGCACTGCTGATAAAGTGCAGGTTGCCGTTGTTATAGAGCAGCTCCTCAATAGGTGAGTTCTGGCCGCGCATGATATCCGGCAGTTCTTCGATGATGGATTCTGTATCGACCTGCAGGGTCGTCACGGTGTCACAGGCCAGGGCCAGCTGCTGCTCGGTATGGTTGATGCAAGCCACCAGGCGCCGTTGTTCTGGAATTGTATTCAGGGGCGACAGAGCCGCATCCAGGGTGTAGACGGGCCAGACAGTATGACCGTACTCAACCGTGCCAAGGCCGGAGCTGCCGCTCTCCTGCGTGTGCGGGCGAATATTGCTTGCCAGTTCGATGTGTAGGATGTCTGTTTGTGCAAGCAGGATGCTGTGTCCGTCAATGGTCAGATTGGCGTATGTGTTAGCTAACATGTCCGTTACACCAGAGCCGTGATTACGTCGATTAATTCATCATCAATGAAGGGCTTGGTCAAATAGGCGCTAACACCAGCAGACTCAGCCTCTTGTCGATGTTTTTTCTGCGAACGGGATGTGATCATTACTACCGGCAACCGCTGCAACTGATCACTGGAGCGGATATGCCGGGTTAACTCGATACCATCCATACGTGGCATTTCCATGTCGGCCAAGACAACAAGTGGTGTTTCTGCCTGCAATAACTCCACCGCTTCAATCCCGTCACGTGCGGTGAGTACGGCATAACCCGAGTCCTCCAGCAGTTGGCTAAGACTGTTTCGGGCACTCAGTGAGTCATCCACCACCAGGGCAGTAGGTCGACCGACTACTTGACGTAAGGGGTGTATGGCACTCATTGGCGGCGCCATAGGTGAGGCCGATGTCTCCTCCTGCGAGGCGAGGAGCAGCTCAGGCAAGTCGAGAACAGGGATCACCCGTCCATCACCAAGAACGGAAATACCCGCAACCCCCGTGACTTTTGGAACAAAGCGTCCCAGTCGCTTGATCACCAGCTCGGTACTTTGCAGTACCGCATCGACAGCGATCGCGGCAGGGGTGGTGCCGCGTCCGGTGAGGAGGATGGTTGCGCTCTCGGGTGTAGCGTCTGAGTTGTAGCCTAGTAGTGCAGTAAGGAAACGCATGGCGAACATCTCGCGCTCCAAACGGAAGGTATAACCCTCGTCGCTCTGCTGAATTTCACCAGTGCCGGGAGAGAGGATCTGTGACAAGGTGGTTGAGGGTATGGCGTAGACCTCAGTACCACTTTGCACGACGAGTGAATGGGTGGTAACCAGGCTGAGTGGCAGGCGGATGACGAACTCGGTGCCATGCGGTTCAACATCATGCACACTGATGGTGCCTTTTAATTCGGTGATCACCGTAAAGACGGCATCCATGCCGATGCCGCGGCCTGAAACCTGGGTGGTGGCACTGCGGGTGGTAAAAGACGGGGACATGATCAAGCTGGCAAGTTCCTCGTTGGCAGGATTTTGCTCGGGGCGCAACATGCCACGTTCAATGGCCACTTCACGAATACGAGGGTAATCGAGTCCTTTGCCATTGTCTTTGCAGCGTATGACCACATTGCTGCCTTCCTGCAGAAAACGAATAGTGATTTGGCCGGACTCAGAAGACGCGTCAGCATGGCTCATGCCGTGGTCGACGGCATTGCGTAAAATATGCAGCAAAGGGTCGACCAGCTTGTTGAGTACATCGCCGTCCATCATCAGGTTCTGATCATCAATGATGAGGTCCGCCACGTTTCCTGTAGCACGCGAGGCCTGTCGTACCGCACGTTGCAGGCGGCTGCTAATATCGCTGACCGGGACCATGCGGGTAGCTGACACCAGCTGCTGCAGTTCCTTGTTCAGACGTGACTGACGCAACATGAAGCTATCGAGTTCCAGAATCGCGTCGTGCAATACGCTGCTGATTTCCCGTGCATCCGCTACCGCTTCGATATAACTGTGCGTAGCGCCGTGTAATTCATCGTATTGATCCATTTCCAGCGGATCGAACTTGGTGAATCCCTGGCGGGTCTTGTGCAGACGTTTCTGCATCGCGGCGATGCTGCGTACATCGACCAGATTTTCCAGATCAAAGCGTCGTTGCTGCAGATTCCGGTCATGCAGGTTGAGCGACTCACTCCGTTGCTTGACCCGATTTACGTGTTCGTTTACCTGCGCAAGACTAATGGTGATCTCTTCCACAAGACGAAACATCGCATCGACGGTTGCTGTCGGAACCCGAATCGTCTCTGCGCCTGCGGATACCGGTGTGGTGGTGGAAGACGGTGTTTGTACGGCGGGAGCCGGTTTAATGGCATGGTCGGTTTTGGACAGCGGCACATCGGCAGCCGGATCATAGTCACCACTGTCGACAAGATTTGCGATGTCCAGCACCTGTTGCAGTACCGCCAGGGCGTTGTCCGGCGCATGCTCTTTTCCGGCGACAGTATCGATCATGGATTCCAGACAATCGGCCGCTTCGTGTAACACGGTGATTAATGAAGAAGAAGGCGCCAGGTGTCTTCGTGTGAGGGTATCCAGGATATCCTCGATGTAATGCGCCAGATTGGCAATGCCCTTGATACCGACCAGATTGGCCGAGCCCTTGAGGGTATGTGACAGGCGTTGCACCGAGCGCATCCCTTCAAAGGGATTATCAGCGGTAGCCAGCGAGCTGATCACCTGATTGAAGTGGGCGGCAACGTCCGGCGATTCAATCATAAAGGCATCGAATAACTGAGGATTGATATCGGCACTGAGCTCGAGGCTGATGTCCTCCACTGTAGCCTGGGTGAGACGAGGCTCCTCACTGGTGAGTTCATCCTCCTCCGTGGCGCCGCTGCTTAATTCTGCGTAAAGATCGCGGCTGTCGAGGCCGTCAAAGCGGTTTGGCCATGCGGCATCTTGCAAAAGATCGATAAGGCCCATGAGCGTCGAGTCATCGGCAGGATCAGACAAATAGAGCTTAACTATCTCTGGCCAACGAATCAGTAGCGGCCTGACCATTAGGCGATCGGAGATTTGCTGGGCAGGCAACAGGTTGACGTTCTCGATAACAAAATTGCATACCCTTCCCAGCCCTTGTAGACCAAGCGCCTCGCAAGCACTGTTCAGGCGGCCAAGCAACTCACTATAGCTGTCGATGCAGTCAATGAGCGCCTCACCACCGGTTTCTTCGGTGGTGAGAATCAGCGCCTGCTCTTTCAATTGTTCGTCGAACTCGCTGAGCTCTTCGTAGAGCATGGCAAGGCGATCGTCAGTAAAGGTTTCTACTGTAGTTTCATCATGAGAATGGTATGCCTCAGCATCACTGGCTGGGTACTCATCCTGGTCGATTCTGTCGAAGGGCAGATCTGCCAGTTTTACCAGCAACTCGCTAAGAAATGTACCGTTCTCTACTTGCTGTGAGCGCAGCTCCTTGGTTGCCCAGTTCTGAAGTGACTCCAGGCTGTGAAGGAACTCGTGGGCATCGGCCGTCTCGGCGATGAACTCAAGGTTTCCGAGATGATCCTGCAGAAGCGCTTGCAAGCTCTCCTTATCGGGCATCGAGGATTCAGAGTTGAGTAAAGCGTGAAATTCCTCAACGGCTAAATTGAGGGCCGCTTGTATCGGCTGGCTAATATTTTGGCCTGCCGGAGAGAGTGCTGCATCGCGCGTGGTAAGCGCATCTGCGTCATCCGCAGGCGAGGTTGATTCGGCATCGTTTTGTGCGTTCGTGATGGTGGCAAGTGGTACCGCTGAGTGTGCGGTAGCGGTTGCCCCTGATTCTAGCTTGCCGGAAAGAAGTGCCGCTTCTGTGAACAGCATCTCCGCATAATTATCCGACAAGGCCTCCGGAAGGTAGGCGACGATGGTCTTTACCTGAAGTTCAGGCTCATCCTCTTGCAGGTAAGCTTTCAACGCATCAAGCAGTGGCATCAGTGCCAGTTTGTCGAAATCCGGCCCTGCCTCGGTGAGACCTGCTCCGATCGCCTCCAGGGTGTGTTGCAGTGCCTGGCGGCTGTTAAACAGGCCTTGTTCTTCGGCATGGCCGAGCATTTGCCCGAACAGTTCGCCGATCTCCACATTCGGCTCCGAATCAGAGGAAGCCTCGTCCTGATCTGATGACGTCAGTATCATTCCGATGTAGGACAGGTAATCGATCAGCTTGCTGGTTGATTCAGTGGATTGTGTCAATGCCATAACGCCCATCCGTACAGGTGACCGGATCAGCCCTGGCGGGCGATCCGGTCGTTTATTATTGCTTTAGGATTTATACCGCTTCAGGCAGCTTGAATACCCGTACCGATTCCAGTAGTGATTTGGAGAACATAACAAGGTTTTCAGTGTGGGCGCCCTGTTCCGCAAGTTCGTCATTGGTGAGCTCGGTACTCTTTTGGATATTGAGCGCCTGAGTGAGCAGGGCGTTGGTGATGACTGCCTGGGCGCTGGAACGTTCGGCAATCTGGTTTACACCGGCTACCAGTTCATTGGTTGTGGTCATGGTGTCTTGCATCTTTTTACCGGTTTGCTCGGCACGGTCCGAACCGGCAATTACCTGTTCGATAGCCCGGTTCATGGTCGCCATGGTCTCAGAGGTCTCTGTGCGGATGTTGCTGACCAGTGAGGCTATCTGTGAGGTGGAGTTACGGGAGCTTTCAGCCAGACGCTGTACCTCGTCCGCAACCACCGCAAAGCCGCGACCGGCTTCACCGGCAACCGCCGCCTGCATACTGGCGTTAAGCGCCAGAACGTGTGTACGTTCCGCGATGTTGTTGATAATCTCTACGATCCCGGTGATCTCCTGAGAGCGCTCACCGAGTCGTTTGATACGTTTTTCCGTTTCACTTATGATTTCGCGAATTTCCGCCATGCCCGTAACGGTATCGTTCACCGTGTGCAGAGCCTCGCTGGTCGTGGTCGATGCGGTTGCGGCGATGAGGTTACATTGCTCAGCGAGTGAGGCGATGTCGTTCATGGCGCGAGCCGCTTCATTGAGCTGGGTTAGTGTTTCTGTAATGATGCGCCGCTCTTCCCCGGCCACCTCGGTCACCTTGTTGCCCTGTTGGCGAACGGTGAGCGCGACCGATTCTACGTCGGCGGCAATTCGGTTGATCTGCCCCAATACCTTGGCGGTCTCACGGGCCATCATGTTCATGGCGTCCGCAACCGGGCCGGTAACGTCTTCTTTGATGGGTACCATCACCGTCAGGTCCCTGTCACTGAGCTGGGCCACCGCTTCAAGCAGGTCGATGATGGAGTTATTGAGGCGTTCGTTCTCGCGCTCGGCATCATCAAGCGCCTTGAGACGGTCATCGAGCATACCGTCGAATGCCCGTCCCAGTTCGCCGAGCTCATCCTTGGTGGTCAGCCGGGAACGTGTACCATAGTTACCATAGGTAACCTCGGTTACCGTATCGTGCAGGGTGCGTAACGGATTGAGGATTGCCCGGAATGTGTTGGTCGCGATGACGGCTGCAATGACGATAATCACGAGGAGTGTGACAAAGAAGATGATGTTGAGTATCAGGCTCTCCATCAGCAGTGCGCTGGTACGTTCCGCGAGAATGGCATTGGAACGGGTCTTAAGGTCTAGTAGTACCGGTTCCACTTTATGTACGGCGGCTCGCAGAGCGCCCAGGGCCGTTGCTTCTTGTTGCGTGGCGTGGCTGGCGGTAACGAAGGCGTCGTGATATCCGTCAATGAGCTTACGTATCGAGCGTTTGTCCGTGGTCCCCAGAGCTGAATTGCTCAGGCGTTTGATGAAGCTGGCGTACTCATCCTGGTGTTTGACGAGGTATTCGTCGGTTCCACGCATGAAAAAGTCTTTTTCGTGACGGCGTAACATCAGCATCGAGGCCTCGAGCTGGATTGCTGCCGCCTTGTTAACCAAATCCTCGACGTTGTGCACCGCATCACGCAGCTCACCGGTTAAGCCTGATTTTTCATCGAGACCGATTTGGATGCGCAGTGCTGCCATCTCCTGGAAGGTTTGCTGGTACTCTTTCAGGTTGACGCGGATGTCGTCAAACAGCGGTTGCATTTCGTCTACGGGAACTAGTGCGCTGGCCTGTTCGACGGTCGCGTAGAGCGATTTCATGGTGCCGGTATGGTCTTCGAGGTATTGCGTGCTGTGACGCAGGATGAAGTCTTTCTCGTCGCGACGAGCCTGCAGCATTCCTGATTCTATTTGTGATACCCCTAACTGGAATGAGAAAAGATTCGACTGGGTCTGTTGAATGCTCCCTTCGAGGTAAAGGCTAACTGAATAGAGGAGGCCGATAGCCAGCATTGCTCCTCCGACGACGATACCCAGCATTTTAAGTCGGGCCGCAACTGTTAAATCACGCATCAGCTTCATTGTTGTAGAACTCCTGTAGCACCTTACGTAGCTTGTGTAATTGGTAGGATGTAATTTTATGCGTTTGTAGTGATGCTGGAGATAAAAGCCAGCGGTTCCCATTCCAGCCAGATCTTTCCGCTGTGCTCAAATGAGCGTTTGATGAACGGGGCGAGCTTGCGGGGGATCGGTGGCCTGTTGTCCAGTAAATCTTCTGGCCGCAATGTGACCTTTTCGGGCAAGCGATCAAGCAGCATGCCGAAAGCATTTTCGTTCTGGCCAATGACCAGGTAATAGAGATGCGAAGTTTCCTTCCTGGGTAACCCAAGCAGAATGACCAGATCAAAGATAGGAATGATATTGCCTCGTTGATTGGCCATGGCGTGCACCCAGGGCGGGGTGTTGGGAAGTGCACATAGCGGCAGCGTCTCGAAAATTTCGCTTACCACTTTGTCGGAGGCAATAAGCAGGCCCAGATCGCCTACATTCACACCATGGAAGCTCTCCGCTTTCTTTTCCACGGAAGTGTCTACGCTGGGAACGGACTGTTCCGGCAGTTCAAAATGACGGTCTAACACCTGCACCGGCGGCAACAAGGCACTATCCATGACTCTCCCCCAAGAAGATTTCAAACCGATTGACGGCCTGACTGTGGGTTTTGTTCGATGATCGTGAGTGCCGCCCCAATGATGTGTCATGCGGGGCGGCATCCGTTTTATTTACTTGTCCCGGGAACAGGATTCACTCCCGGGTATTATCGGTCATGCGGACTATTCAGGCATGCATTTCCGCGGTGATATCCGACTCGGTATAGGGCTTTGTGACCAGGGCACGTCCGCCCTGTTTCTTGGCCCACATGATGTCGGCCTTCTGGTTCTTGCTGGTGACGAAGACGACCGGAATATCCTTGGTGCTTGTCTCGGCTTTGATCTCGCGGCAGGCGCTGTAACCGTCCATATTGTCCATGATGATGTCCATGAAAATAAGGTCAGGTGACTCGTTCTTTGCCTTTTCGATAGCCTCTTTACCTGAAGCGGCGGTAACTGCCCTGATTCCTTTGCCCTCGACGATATTTTTCAGGTTCATCAAATCGGTCGGAGAGTCATCTACGATCAAGACTTTATCTAATGCCATTGTGATTTTCCTTTCGGAGTTGGGGTGGGTGTTATTGTGATGAGACCAGTGTGTTGCCGCCGTTGATGCGGCGCGCACGGGTACGCTCCGCGGTGACGGCTTCAACCCGCTGGTTCAGCACTTTTTGGAGATCACTGTCTTTCGGTGGTTTGACCAGATAGGTATCGCATCCCGACATGGCTCCACGCACCTTGTCGAAGGGGGAGCTGCGGCTGGTCAACATCACCACAAAGGTGGGTTTGTTGGCCTTGATCCACTTACAGGTTTTATAGCCGTCGGTGCCGGGCATCATCACGTCCATGAAAATCAGATCGTAGCGGGCTCCGGTCTTGAGCTGGGCGATGGCTTCATCTCCGCTCGCGGCAAAATCAACGTGCGTCAAGACCGGCGAGAGGGCCGCCAGTTTCTGTTGCATATAGGTGCGTGCCGGCAGGCTGTCATCCACCACCAAAATGTTGAAGTAGTCCCGGCTGTTGCTGGCGTCCTGCTCCGTGGACACGGAGTTGGCATAAAGTTGCTTTACCGCATCAAGCGTGTCGATGATCTTCTTCAGGATCAGCGGGCGTTTGAGAGAGATGCCGTGGTTAAACGGACGACCATCGGTGGAGATGTACACCGGGATGGCTACGCTGTTTTGTCGTGCATAGTCATTCCATACCTCTAGCTGCGTTTCGTCATCGGCATTGACGAAAACCACATCGGCACTGCGCCGTTCGCCGGCACGAGGCAATTCGTAGGTGTTCTGAAATCTTTCGGTGAGGCTAAAGATGCTTTGGATCACCGATATTTCCCGCTCGGGCAATCCCATATAGCCGATTACTGCCTTGTCTCGAAGCATGATTATTCCCTCCCCTGCACCATCGTGTGCTATCCACCAACGTTTGATGGTTATTTTTAAGCAATGAACATGCCGCCGGTCGTCATGACTTATCGTCATGCATGGTGTGATGGCGACAGGGTGTTGGAGTTATTTAGTGTCTTTTAAAGTAACTCGGGTAATCGATGAAGCCGTAAGGAGCGCATACGAGGTTACACCCTTTTTTTTTGTGCTGGACTGGCCTGGAAAATCCGACGTCGTCACCGCTTTGTCATAAAAGTGTAACAAAGCTCACATGTCTGAGTAAAGCACTACATTATGTGTGAGTATTAACCCGGGGTGGATGGGTACGTACTTATTTTGACTTGAGACCGCCGCAATCGTGCGACAACCATTTCCCGGACTGTGTTATGACCATGCGCTCGGCTTGCCCGTTGACCGTGGTGTTGACGGTGGATTTGCCGCTGTAGCTGGTAGGGCTGGTGAAAGTCACTTCACCTTCGCCGCTGGAGGGCGGGTTACCGGCGCACTGGAAGGTGAACTTGATGGTGTTCCCTCTGCGTTCAACGACCTCCTGGCGGCAATTGTCGTCCCGCTGGGGCACCATGCCGCGCGCCGCCTGTTCCTTGCTGATGCAGACGCTGATGCTCTGGTCGCCGGCACCCAGTTGCATGCCCTGAGCAGCCATCATCTGTTCCATCATTTTGCGTTGTTCCGGTGGCATGCTCTCTAACTGTTGCTGCATTTCGCGTAGTGCTCTTTCCATCTCACCGCTTTGCGATTGGATGGTGAAACTGTGTTCCCATAGACCCGGGCGCATCTGTTCCTGCTGGGCATGTAGCGGCGCGCCGAGAAAGATAGCGGCAAGTAAGGTAGCGATGCTGAGTGGTCTTTTCATCGGTTATCTCCTCTTGCGGCTTAGCGGTTGGCGAGACAGATTTGAGTGGCGTCGGGCCCGTTAATGCTCGCCTTTAGGGAAACAGCTGGGTACCTGGTGCGTATGTTGCCGGCGTTGGATAAGCTGACGCGCGATCAATATATCCTGGGCTTTATTATTCTAGTACAGCAGCCGTCGCCGGAGCGGTCTGATGGCCAACAGCAGGAGAAGCGCGCCGCTGATCCAGGCCAGCCACAGGGGAACAACTTCACCGGCTTCGCCGATCTGGGCGATCACGTTGAGGCCGGTGCTACTGAGCAGCCAGTCGAGGAGCAGGCCGAGGACGATGCTGCTCAGGCTGATGCCGAGGAGGTAGGTGGCAAGAATCGCGGTACCGAACTCCTTTCGTACCACTGCCAGAGTGGCGAGGTTGGTGGCGGGGCCGGCGAGGAGGAACACCAGCACCGTGCCGGGGGAGAGGCCGGCCAACAGCAGGGCGGCTGCCAGTGGGGTGGAGGCCGTGGCGCAGATGTACATTGGTACCCCCACAATCAGCATCAGCAGCATGGCCGGCAAGCCACTGCCCCAGGCGGCCAATGCCTGGGGTGGGATCCAGGTAGTTACCGCACCGGCAAGCACGATGCCGATGGCCAACCACAGGGCGATATCGTCGAGAATGTCGCTGGCGGCATAACGCAGCCCTTTGAGGCTGGTCGTCAGGGGAGTGCTACGGGTTGCGGTGCTCTGGAGATCATTGCTGCAACAGGTGCCGCCACTACAGCCACTGCTGACTGGAAGGGGCAGCGAGACAGGTCGGGCTTCTGGTACCAGAGCGGTGAGAAGGCCGGCGACAATCGCGCTGAGGATCGCGGCGATCGGTCGTACCACCGCCATCACCGGGCCGAGCAGGGCGTAACTGAGGGCGATGGAATCCACGCCGGTCTCGGGAGTGGCGATCAGGAAAGAGATGGTGGAGCTTCGGGAAGCACCGTTGCGGTGCAGGCCCAATGCGGCGGGAAGTACGCCGCAGGAACACAGAGGCAACGGCGCGCCAATGAGTGCGGCTCGTGTCATCGGCCAAAGGCCCGAGCCACCGAGCCAGCGACTGAGAAGGCTCTCTGGCAGCCACGCTTTGATTAGCCCTGCCGCGATTAGGCCCAGTAGCAGCCAGGGGGCCGCGTCCAGATAGAGTTCGAGCGTGTTTTTTAGCAGTTCGCCGAACATCGGTGGTTCAATTGCCGCGGCTGTCAGTTTTTGGGGTGTCTTTTTTCCTCGCCTCTTCGAGTAGTGCGCGGTTCCGTTCGGCCATGCGGTCAAGCAGTGCCTCGAGACCATCGCGCTTGATCTCGGCAGCGAAGCTGCTGCGGTAGTTGGTCACCAGGCTGATACCGTCGACGTTTACGTCGTACATCATCCATTTTCCTTCCCTGTTGAGGAACAGGCTGAAGCTGACCGGGATTCGCGGCCCGCCGTTGGGCATATTCACCTCGGCACGGACAGTGGTTTTGCGCGTGCTGTCGTCCACCGTGACGGGCAGGTAATTGATCAGGTTCTCACTGTTGGCCAGCAACTCATCCAGCCGGGCTGTGTCGTCGAGCAGGGCTGAGACATAGAAACGTACCAGCAGATCCTTGAACTCATGACGGAAGCGTTCGCGTTGCTCATCGGTGGCCGTGCGCCAGTGCTTGCCAAGTACATAGCGGGACATCACGTTCATGTCGACGTGAGGCAGCAGAACCTCCTCGACCAGATCAAACAGGTAGCTCGGCTCATGTTGCAGCGCTTCCTGCTCACGTTTGAAGGCGGTGATGACCTCGTCGGTGACCGACTTAAGCATGGTGTGTGGCGCAATTGCGGCCGATGCGGGGCCGCTCAACAGGCCAACTAGCAGCAGGGTGGTGAGCCAAGTAAGGATCGGGGCGCGGGGGAAGGCGTGTCTCATCGTCGTCATTACTGCTTTTCTCCAAGGGCCAAGGTGGCCGGGTGAAATTGTCCCGTAAAAGCGCCGGCGGTGCAAAACTGCCGGCGACTCGGGGTAGAATAGGAACTTCCTGACCCTGCTCCGGGTCGTATTAGAGCCCTTTGACCTGACGAGCGCCGAAAAGTTGTGATGAAAGCCCCCGAACTGCTGGCACCGGCCGGCACCCTGAAAAATCTGCGCTATGCCATCGCCTATGGCGCTGACGCGGTCTATGCCGGCATGCCACGCTATTCGCTTCGCGTGCGCAATAACGATTTCGATACCCTGGAGCAGTTGCAACAGGGCATTGATGAGGTTCACGGGGCGGGCAAGCAGTTCTTCCTCGCCACCAATGTGCTGCCGCACAACGCCAAGGTCAAGACCTTCACCCGTGACATCGAGCCGATTGTGGCGCTGCGTCCGGACGCTCTGATCATGGCCGACCCAGGTCTCATCATGATGGTTCGCGAGCGCTGGCCGGAGCTGCCGGTACACCTCTCGGTACAGGCCAATACCGTCAACTACGCCAGCGTCAACTTCTGGAAGTCCATGGGGCTGAGTCGGGTGATCCTCTCGCGCGAACTCTCTTTGGATGAGATCGCCGAGATTCGCCAGCTCTGTCCGGATATGGAGCTGGAAGTGTTCGTCCATGGTGCCTTGTGCATCGCCTACTCCGGCCGGTGCCTGCTCTCCGGTTATTTCAATCACCGTGATGCCAACCAGGGGACCTGTACCAACTCCTGCCGCTGGCAGTACGACGTTAAGCCGGCCGAGGAAAATGAGAGCGGGGATGTGGTGGCCAAGGATCTGTTGTCTCCTTCGCAGACCGGTAACGGCGTGCGCCACCAGGCCTCGCAGCAGGTGTTTCTCATTGAGGAGCAGGAGCGCCCGGGCGAGCTGATGCCCATCGAGGAGGACGAGCACGGCACCTATATCATGAATTCCAAAGATCTGCGTGCGGTCGAGCACGTGCAGCGCCTGGTGGAGATCGGCGTCGATTCGCTAAAGATTGAGGGCCGAACCAAGTCTCACTACTACGCCGCGCGCACCGCTCAGGTCTACCGCCGCGCCATCGACGATGCTGTGGCCGGGCGCCCCTTCGATCCCACTCTGCTCGGAGTACTGGAGAACCTGGCCAATCGTGGTTACACCGATGGCTTCTATCAGCGTCACCACACCCAGGAGTACCAGAACTACCTGACCAATCACTCCGATAGCCTGCAGCAGAAATTTGTCGGTGAGATCACCGCCTACGATGCCGCCACCGGTCTGGCTGAGGTGGATGTAAAGAACAAGTTTGCCGTCGGGGATGTGCTGGAGGTGATGACCACCGCTGGCAACCGGCGTATCACTCTTGATGGCATGCAGGATCAACATGGCATGCCCATGGATGAAGCCCCCGGTGGTGGCTACCAGGTGCGGATACCGTTACCGAAAGGGGATTATGACAAGGCGCTGATTACCCGTAACTTCTAACCGACGTTGCGTGGCAAATGCTCGGCGTTTCGGGATAATAATCGAGCGTTTTGCGCCGTATTGGTGGGTCGATGGCAAGGCTTTAGCTCCTGGCCTGCGGGGACGGCAACAAAATGGCAAACACCCGGGCTCACCCGGCGCCCTGCGTGAATTGTCTCTGTGACCAAGATGCCGTGAATGCGGGGTATTTGCTGCCCAGCGGTATCAACGCAATACTGATTTGTCCTGGCATGACTCTGCTGTTGATCTACTCCTGCTCCTCTTCCCCTCTCCCAAAGTTTACCGATCCAGACGATTGCACCCAGTGTGCTGGCGCGGTAGCCTTGCCTCCATATTAACCATCTTCCTACCGGGAGTATTGAATGAGCCGACTCGATACCAGCCGCGGGGCATTTCCCTGGGTGCGCAAGCGCCGCATGCGCCGCGACGACTTTTCACGCCGACTGATGCGCGAGAATGTTCTCACCGCCAATGATCTTATCTATCCGATGTTCGTACTTGAGGGTGAGGGGCAGCGCGAGGCGGTGGCCTCGATGCCCGGGGTGGAGCGCTTCTCCATCGATCTGTTGCTCAAGGAGGCCGAGGAGCTGGTGGCGCTTGGTGTACCGATGGTCGCCCTGTTCCCGGTAACCCCGCAGGAGAAAAAGAGCCTGGATGCGGCGGAGGCCTGGAATCCTGACGGGTTGGCACAGCGGGCGGTGCGTGCCCTGCGCGAGAACTTCCCGGAGCTTGGCGTGATGACCGATGTGGCGCTCGACCCGTTTACCACCCATGGACAGGACGGCATCATCGACGATAGCGGTTACGTGGTGAACGACATCACCGTTGATGCACTGGTCAAGCAGGCGCTCTCCCACGCCGAGGCGGGTGCCCAGGTGGTCGCCCCCTCTGACATGATGGATGGACGTATCGGCGAGATCCGTGAGGCGCTGGAGCGTGAGGGGTACGTCCATACCCGCATCATGTCCTATGCCGCCAAGTACGCTTCCAGTTTCTATGGCCCGTTCCGCGACGCGGTCGGCTCAGCCGCCAACCTGGGCGGCGGTGACAAGCGTACCTATCAGATGGACCCAGCAAACACGGATGAAGCCCTATGGGAGGTGGCGCAGGATCTGGAGGAGGGGGCCGACATGGTCATGGTCAAGCCCGGTATGCCTTATCTGGATATTGTACATCGGGTAAAGGAGCAGTTCGGCGCCCCGACCTATGCTTACCAGGTGAGCGGCGAGTACGCGATGTTGATGGCCGCGGCACAGAACGGCTGGCTCAACGAGAGGGCGGTGGTGATGGAGTCGCTGCTGGCATTCAAGCGTGCTGGCGCCGACGGTATCCTGACCTACTTCGCCAAGCGGGTCGCGGGCTGGCTGAAAGAGGCATAGGCTATATTCGGGTGAATGTCGTCATTTCCGCTGGGCTACGGCGGATTGACTCACTATAATCCGCGCACAATTCACCGGGAGGATGAACACCATGTCACCCAAAAGTTACATCTTCAGTATGTTCGGCAGCTCGCCGATTCGTCCCATGCAGCAACACATGGGTAAGGTCCAGGCTTGCGCCAACGAGCTGATCCCGTTTTTTGAGGCAGCCTTGGCAGGCAACTGGGAAAAGGCGGCTGAAGTGCAGAAAAGAATCGCCGAACTGGAAGGTGCGGCTGATGAGCTTAAGCACGAACTTAGGCTAAACCTGCCCAGTAACCTGCTGATGGCGATGTCCCGTCGCGACCTGCTGGAAACGCTCACTATGCAGGATCGCATCGCCAACAAGGCGAAGGATATCGCCGGCCTGATGCTGGGGCGAAAGATGAAATTCCCTGCTGAGGTTGCTCCCCTGATGATCGATTTCGTCAAGCGTTGTATTGATGCTTCGGCCCAGGCACAGACGGCAATCAATGAACTGGACGAACTGGTGGAGACCGGTTTTCGCGGCCGAGAGGTAGACCTGGTCGAGTCGATGATCACCAAGCTAGATGAGATCGAAAGCGACACGGACAAGATCCAGGTAACCGTGCGCGCTCAGGTGTTTGAACTGGAAAAGGAGCTGCCGCCGGTAGACGTGATGTTCATTTACCGGATAATCGAATGGATCGGTGATTTGGCGGATCTGGCCCAGCGTGTGGGCAGTCGTCTTGAGATTATGCTGGCACGCTGAGGTTGGATATCATGGAATACGCAACAATTTTTATCGTTCTTGCCTGTCTTTTTGGCTTTTTCATGGCGTGGGGTGTTGGCGCCAACGATGTGGCCAATGCCATGGGCACCTCGGTCGGTTCAAGAGCCGTCAGTATTAAACAAGCCTTTATTATTGCTGCGGTATTTGAGTTCGCTGGCGCTTTCCTGGCCGGCGGCGAAGTGACCAAGACCATCCGCAAGGGAATGATCGACTCCCAAGTGCTGTCAGGCAGCCCCGAACTGGTGGTTTACGGCATGCTCGCGGCGCTACTGGCTGCCGGGATATGGTTGATGGTAGCCTCGCGTGCTGGCTGGCCGGTCTCCACGACCCACTCTATCGTCGGTGCCATCGTCGGTTTTGCCGCGGTCGGTATCGGCATGGAGGCGGTGCAATGGGGGAAGGTCGGTACGATCGTGCTTAGCTGGGTTATCTCGCCGGCGTTGTCAGGCATTATTGCTTACTGGTTGTTCGTCAGTGTGCAGCGTTTTATTCTCGATACCTCAAATCCACTGGAAAACGCCAAGCGTTACGTACCGTTCTATATCTTCCTTGTTGGCTTTGTGATTGCCCTCGTTACATTGTTCAAAGGGCTCAAGCATGTCGGCTTGCATCTATCTATGGCTGAGAGTTACGTCATTAGCACGGGTATCGGACTGGTGGTAATGGTCATTGGCATTGTCTTCATTCGCCGTTTGCGTTTTGACCCCGCCGCCGATGCCGACTTCCATTTTGCTAATGTGGAGAAGGTGTTTGGTGTGTTGATGATCTTCACCGCCTGCGCCATGGCCTTTGCCCATGGCTCTAATGATGTGGCAAATGCCGTCGGTCCGCTGGCGGCGGTGGTGAGTATCGCTCAAACCGGTATGGTGGCAGCAGAGACGATGATGCCGACCTGGATCCTGTTGCTAGGTGGTGCCGGTATTGTGATCGGCCTGGTAACCTACGGCCACAAGGTCATCGCCACGGTCGGTACGGGCATTACCGAGCTGACCCCGAGTCGTGGTTTTGCCGCCACACTGGCGGCAGCCATAACCGTGGTCATCGCCTCCGGTACCGGCCTTCCTATCTCCACCACACATACCTTGGTGGGAGCGGTGCTCGGTGTCGGCCTGGCACGCGGGATCGCCGCGCTGAATCTCAATGTAGTGCGAACTATCTTCCTTTCCTGGATCGTGACTCTGCCCGCCGGTGCAATTCTGGCGATACTGTTCTTCTTCATCCTAAAAGGTATCTTTTCCTGAGGAGCACACCACTGTGTCACAGCTCGATCGCTACGCCGTGATGGGGAATCCTATTGCCCACAGCAAATCACCCATGATTCACTCCCTGTTTGCGAAACAGAGCAAACAGCAGCTTGAGTATGGGGCGATACTTGTTGCGCTGGGACAGTTTGTCGAAGCGGTACAGGCATTCAGGGATGAGGGCGGCAAGGGACTGAATGTGACCGTGCCGTTCAAGCGTGACGCCTGGCGGCTGGTGGATGAACGTAGCGAATGCGCGGCGTTGGCGGGTGCCGTAAATACCATTCAGATCCGGGAGGACGGCAGCCTGTTCGGTGATAATACCGATGGTGTCGGTTTGGTACGTGATATTCGCGATAATCTGGGTGTGGTCATCACAGGAAAGCGGGTGTTGCTGCTTGGCGCCGGCGGCGCAGTTCGCGGGGTGCTGGGCCCGATTCTGGAGGAAAAGCCGGCGCTGGTAGTGATTGCCAACCGTACCCCGGACCGGGCACTGGAGCTGTCCGATGCCTTCGAGGACCATGGGAGTGTGGAGGGAAGCAGTTTTGCCGATCTCGACGGCTCTCGCTATGACATCATTATCAACGGCACCTCTGCCAGTCTTAAGGGAGAAGTCCCTCCGCTGCCCGAAGGAATCCTGGCGCGAGACGCCTTTTGCTACGACATGATGTACGGAGCGGAACCGACCGCTTTCATGCGCTGGGCGGAGGAGGAAGGATGCGAGCACCTCGCGGACGGGCTAGGCATGCTGGTGGAGCAGGCGGCTGAGTCGTTCCTGCTGTGGCGCGGCGTACGCCCGCAAACCGCGCCGGTGATTGCGGCGGTACGTGAGGTGTTGGCGAAGGACGGTGGCTGAAGAGTAGGCAGCACTGCCAGCACAGTCGATTTCCGGTGGATTCCCCCGGTATGTGACAAGCCAGATTACCCATTTTTTGCCCAGTGGGCATATCCGCTAATGCGGATCGTTTATTCCGTTTCCTTCCCTCTTTTGGACAGATTATCAGGACATCCGGCCTGGGCTTGTTGTTTGCGCCGTTCTTGTTGGCGTCGTTCCACCCCTGCCCAGGGTTTGTTACGCCAGTTCACGGCACGGCGTTCATTGGCGTAGCAGCGGTGGAAGTATTCACGTAGCTCCACCCGGATGCCGCGTAGCGGCTTGTGGTTCAGTTTCCTGATGGCCTTGAGCGCTAGCTTGTCGGAATCGAATTTCACGACGCCATAACGGAACTTGCTGTTGTCCTCCCGCCGTTTATCGACAAGTCGGAGTTTCGCTTTTTTGGCAAAACCCTTGAAAAAGATGACCAGATCGTTGTGTGTGATGTCGAGTGACAGATTGCCAATGAAAACCTCCATGTCAGCTCCCTTTGTAGTTATTTCACGTTAACTATATGTCGTTGTGTCAGTGCTGCAAGGTGGGGCAGGATTGT
>JBFFNE010000019.1:0-42605 GCA_041563315.1 Thiohalomonadaceae bacterium | reverse complement strand
TCTCTTACTTATCATATTTTTGCCGCCTCGACTATTGGCGATTTTCGTTAAATTTTGTAGGAATTCTTCTTTGTTATTTTCTGTGCGTGATGCTCACGCACACTTAATTTAATTTGGTTTTGCGGAGCCCAGGCCCCAACAGTATATTAGGCCGCTTACTCAGTATTAGTAATAGTGTGTAAGCGGCATATCATCTATGAACGAGGGGCGTAAAAAGACGGCTTTTCCATGTATTAACAATAACCTGGAGTCGCTCCCCCAACATTCTATTAGTCAATAATACCGATAGTGCCATAGTTTACCCTGAACACATGTAGGGAATTGCCTACAAATCATCAGGTCACCATTAATCATCTGCTCCTAGGCTGATTGCTACCAAAGTCACCCATCAGCATGAGGTCCGCACTTGGCCGTTACCTGACAATGGCCCCCTGTCCCAAAGCAATCCCCCCATCGTTCAACGGAATGCGCTCCGGCATGAGTACAGCCAACCCTTGCTGCCGCATCCTGCGGCTGCACAGTTCTAACAGAACCCGGTTCTGCCACACTCCACCGCTCAGCACGACATTGGAAATACCTGACTGTGCACAAAGCTCCATCACAGTTTTACAAACGCTCTCGGCAACACCGTGATGAAAGCGCGCAGCGATCACAGCAGGTTCCTCTTCCCTTCTCAGATCTGCCAGCAGTTCCGTCCAGAGTGGTTGCCAACCGACGCGTCCCACCTTCACTGTATAGCCATAGCCCTCGCTGCACACCTCCATGGCCTGTGATGCCAGTGCCTCAAGTTCGATCGCCGCCTGCCCATCGTAGCTGCTCCCCTCACGGCAGATGCCGAGCGCCGCCGCCACGGCATCGAACAAACGGCCGGCAGAGCTAGTGCGGGGGCTGTTGAGGCCTTTTTCTATCATCCCCCTCAAGGTAGACAGTGGTTTTCCGCCAAGGTAGTCGACCAACTCCAGGTCGCCATAATTTTCCCCAACGTGATCCCACCCTATGAAGTGGTCAAGGTGTGCGAAGGTGTTGCGCCACGGCTCGACTATCGCCTGGTTGCCTCCGGGCATCGCCACCGGCTCGAACGCGGCGAGACGTTCGTAACCGTGATAGTCGGCGAGCAGAAACTCGCCGCCCCAAAGTGTGCCGTCATCGCCGTAACCGAGTCCGTCCAGTGCCACTCCCAACACCTGCGTGCCGTCATCCGCCAGGCCATGCTCCGCCATTACAGCGGCGATATGGGCGTGGTGGTGTTGCACCTCGACGACGGGGATGTCCCTCTTTGCCGCAATCACACGGCCCCACTGGGAGGAGAGGTAGTTGGGGTGACTGTCGATGGCGATCACGTCGGGCACAAAGTCGTAGAGCTTGCAGTAGCGTTCGATACTCTCCTGGTAGTGGCGGTAAGTGGTCGCACCCTTCAGGTCGCCCATGTACTGCGAAGTGATCGCCACGCCCTTTTTCACCAGGCAGAAACTACCCTTCATCTCGGCGCCCATCGCCAGGATATTTTTTTCGTTACCGTGACCGAGCGGCAGCCTAAGCGGCGTCGGGGTATAACCGCGTGCGCGACGCATCACGCGAGGCCTTCCGTTACTATCACGCACCACCGAATCATCGAGGCAATTTACGATCTCCCGGTCGTGCATCACAAAGTAGTCGGCGATCTCCGAAAGTCTTGCGCGTGCCTCGCCGTTATCGGTGATCAGCAGCTCGCCGCTGCGGTTGGCCGAGGTCATCACCAGCGGTCGTTGCAGCTGCGCCAGCAACAGGTGGTGCAGCGGGGTATAAGGGAGCATGAAGCCGAGGGTATTGAGCTTGGGGGCCAGCAGAGGCGGCAACGAATTGGGCGTTTGCTCCAGCAGCACGATAGGGGCCTCGCGCGACTGCAGGGCAGCGGCGGCCTCCTCGCTGAGCTTCACATACTCCCGGACCATGGCCATATCACGCGCCATTAGGGCAAAGGGTTTGTGCGGGCGCCGCTTGCGGGCGCGCAGCTGTTGTACCGCCTCGTCGTTTGTCGCATCGCAGACGAGGTGAAAGCCGCCGATCCCCTTGATGGCGACGATATTCCCCTCGCCGATTAACTGCGCCGCCTGCGCTATGACATCGTGCTCGACGTGCCTGCTAGCCCCTCCCTCCAGCCACAGCTTCGGGCCGCACTCGGGACAACAGGTGGCCTGGGCGTGAAAGCGCCGGTCGGCCGGGTTGCGATACTCCGCCTCGCAACTTGGGCACAGGGCAAAGCCGGCCATGCTGGTGCTGGCGCGGTCATAGGGCATCGCATCGATGATGGAAAAGCGCGGGCCGCAGTGGGTGCAGTTGGTGAAGGGGTAGCGGTAACGGCGGTTCTCGGGATTAAAAATTTCTGCGAGGCACTCGGGGCAGGTAGCCGCATCGGCGGCGATATCGGTATGCACCTCGCCCGCCCGACTTGGCACGATCTGAAAATCTACGGGGACCGTTTGCGCAGCATCAAGTGGCGTAACAGTAATTTCTTCGATGTGTGCCAGGGGAGGCGGCTCTACGCGCAAACGTTTGGCAAACCGTTCGAGAGATACCGCACTTCCCCAGGCGTGGATCTCCACCCCCTCGGCGTCATTCCATACCTCGCCGACAATCTTTTCATCCCGCGCCAGCCGCCACACCGTGGGGCGAAACCCGACCCCCTGTACGATGCCGTGGATGCGGATGCGTTGCCCGGTCATCAGTGGACGGTACAGACCATGCAGGGGTCGAAGGAGCGGACGATGTGCTGCACCGCGACCGGGTCGGTCTCCCCCTCGCGCAGCGGCGCACCGACGAGCGCCTGCTCCAGCGCACCCGGTGTACCGGCCCCATCACGGGGAGAGAAGTTCCAGGTGGTCGGGGCGATGATCTGGTAGTTCAGCAGGCGGCCGTTCTTGATCTTCAGCCAGTGGCCCAGGCTGCCGCGGGCCGCCTCAATCATGCCGATCCCCTGGGCCTGCTCCGGCAGTTCGGCATGGGCGCAGAAGGGCTCGCGTGGCACCAGCCCGCTGGCCCACTGCTCCATCTCCACCACCACCATCGCCAGTTCCAGCAGGCGGGCGATCACCCGGCTACGCACGTTGCCGCCGTTGCGCGCCACCAGGTCGCGGATCAGCGGATGGCCGTCGACCACCTGACGCGCCAGGGCCCCCACCTCGACTACCTCACCGCCGAGGCGCGGCGCCTTGCACCAGCTGTAGGCCGCCTCCCCCGCCATCGACGGGAGGGTGACCCCGTCGAAGGGGTGTTTGGGTTCGCTCTGGTGGTGCATCCAGCTGTGGCTGATATCCTCGCTGATCACCGCCTGGTCGAGCGGCGAAAGCCCACCCTGCCACACTCCTGGGGAGAAGCGATCCCTTCCTTCCACCGGGTAGACGCCGTAACTCAGGAAGCGGTCCGCCGCCCGACCCAGAGTGTGCAGATTCAGCGCATCGGCGATGTGGAGGAAGTGGCGAAAATCGCTGCTCTCCACGGGGCGAAACTCGGCCCATGATGACAACGCCTCGGCGGAGTCGAGGGCGATGATGTTCTCCAGCGTATCGCCGAAGAGGACTCGTTCAAGAAATTTTCTAAAACCGAAGAGGATGGCGGCGATACGCGCCCGCTCCGGCACCTCGATGGCGCGGCTGGTGCCGCCCGGCTGCAGCGCCAGACTATGGGGCCATTTGCCGGCGAGCAGCCCCATCAGGTGGAGGAACTCGGCCCGGGCCGGCAGCACCTCCGCCGCCGCACTTCCCTTCACCGCCTTGAATCGTGCCGCCGCGGCATCGAACCACGGCTCGTTGCAGTAGACCTCACGGGCGAAGTCGGGCATGAAGAAGAGGTAGAAGTGGGTGAGGTGGTCGGCCATGTTCTCGCAGGCGAGGATGAGGTTGCTGGCCCGCTCACCGTTGGGGGGCATCACCACCCCCTGGGCATCAACTAGGGCGCGCGCCGCCGCCACCGACTGGGCCACCGAGCAGATGCCGCAGATGCGCGGCACGTAAACCAGGGCGTCAAGCGGGTCCTTGCCCTGTAGCATCTGCTCGAAGCCTCGGTACATAGGGGAGACCACCCAGGCCTCCTCGACGCGGCCATCGCGAATATCGAGCTGCACCTCGAGGTCGCCCTCGACGCGGTTGAACGGACCGATAATGCGGCGGCTCATTTGTCTCTCCCCGTTTTGCGCGGTGCGCGCTGGATGTGGTCGCTGCGGGCGTTCTCGCGCAACCGCTCCGGCGTCGCCGCCTTGGAGAGCGAGGCGAGGGCGACGAACCACGCCTTGGGCATGTCGATGGGCAGACCGACCGGGATACCGGCGATCTTTTCGGTCTCGGTAAAGCGGTGACGTGGCCGCTCGAAGCCTGGCTCGGTGCAGTTGATGCAGGCGTAACCACCCCGCAGGCAGGAGCCCTCGCCGTTCCACAGGCGCAGATTGCAGTCGGCATGGGCCTGGGTGCCGAGACAGCCCAAGTGCTCCATCAGGCAACCAAGGTCCGAGGGTTTGGCGGCGCTCGCCTTAAACTCGTAGTACTCGTTGCGCGGACAGCCGTGGTGGACCAGGTGATCGCTGTAGCTGCGCGGGCGATGACACTCATCAAGTTCCGTGTCGCTCATCTCCCCGCGGCTGATCTGCAACAGGGTCTCGGTGACCCAGTTGGGGTGGGTGGGACAGCCGGCGATGTTGACCACCGGCAGCCCCCCGCTGGCGCGAAAGCCCTCGCCGAGCAGGCCGCCCGGCTTGGTAGCATCGTACTGCAGACCGCACGCCTCACTCGGATTGCCGCCGCCGGAGGTGATACCGCCAAAGGCGGCGCAACTGCCGACCGCCACCACATGCTTCGCCACCGCGGTAAGATCCTTGATCCAGTCGCGCATCGGCCGCTCGCTACCTGCCAATCGGTGGAACAGGCCACTGCCGTTGGGTCCCTGCACCACCGCCCCCTCCAGGCAGAGGATATCCAGCTGCCGCTCACCGCTGAGTATCGAGTGGAAGATATCGTGCAGCCCGGCACCGTCCTCTTCACTCAGCGAGGGGTGCCACAACAGCTCGATACCGGCACTCTCCAGCGTGGTCAACATGTCGGGCGACTCCGCCCCCAGCAGCGAAAGGGTGCAGCCGCCACAGCCGCCCGACTGCAGCCAGAGCAGGGTCAGTTTACCCTCTGTGCTTGCACCCATCCTATTCCCCCCCTTCGCCGCGTTGCGCGATCCGCCGCGGCAGTGTCAGAGTAAAGAGCGCCCCCCCATCCGGGTGGTTGGCCGCGGTGAGGTCGCCGCCGAGGTCGTGTGCCAGGCCATAGCTGATGTAGAGCCCGAGGCCGGTCCCCTTGCCCACCGGCTTGCTGGTGAAAAAGGGGTCGAAGACGTGGGGCAGATCCTGTTCGGGAATACCCGCCCCGTGATCGCGCACCGCGATCTCGATCAACTCCGCCGACTCCACACACTGTATCGTCAGCGTCGGCAGTTCCAACACCGCCATCGCATCGACCGCATTCTGCACCAGATTAACCAGGATCTGGTGTACCTGCCCCTTGCGCGCCTCTATCTCCAACTGCTGTGGCATTTGGTACTCGATCGCCGGCTTCACCCGGCTCGCCTTGATCACCCACTGCACCGCCTTGTGGATCGCCTCCGGCAGCTCGAACCCGCTCGCCCCCTCCTTCTGCCCGCCGGAGTAGCGACGCAGGTCCTGCACGATGTCGCTGACCCGCTCCGCACCCTCGAGGGTGCCTTCGATAAGCGGCTCGATATCGTCGAGGATACGGTCGATCTTCAGCTCCTCGCGCAACGCATGCAGCTGCGGGCTGTCGGCCACACCATCCACTGCAGCGAGATAGCGGGTGATGCGCGAACCGTAGCGCTTGAGCGCGTGCATATTGCCGAAGACCACGCTGATGGGATTGTTGAGCTCGTGGGCGACCCCGGCCACCAGGCGGCCGAGGGAGGCCATCTTCTCCGAGTGGACCAGCTGCTGCTGGGTCTGCTTCAGCTCGTGGTGAGCGCGGTTGAGGTCATCGTAGGCGCGGCGCAGCTCACCCACCGGGCGGCCGATCAGCACCATGCCGACCACCCCGCCGTCGTAGTCGTAGCGCGAGGAGCAGTTCATCGCCAGCGGCGCGGTGGAGCCATCGGCACAGCGCACACTCACCTCGCAGTCGATCAGAGACTCCTGCCCCAGCTTCTCGGGAAAGGTGTTGACCAGGGCGGTGGAGTCAGCACCGAAAATCGCATCGAGCGGGCGCTTGAGAAAATCGCTGGCGTGACGGCCGGTCAGCGCCTCCAGCGCCGCATTGACCTGCTGGATAATCCCCTCCGTATCACAGACGATGAGCACGTCGGTCATCGCCGAGAGGACGCTGTTGATAAACTGGTGCGCCTCCTCCAGGGCCGAATTCTTCTGCTCCAGCTCCACCTGGTAGTGGACCAGGTCGGCGTAGACCGAATCCATCTTTTGGATCACCTCGATCCAGGCCGACTCGGATGAGGGGTCGAGCAGCAGCGACTCGTTCACCCCGGCCCGGTCGATCAGACTGGGGATACTCCCTTCCCGCTCGTGTCTCATCTCCCTATCCTCACGCCTCACCATCGCTGCCCGCCACCCCTTTGCGCTCCAGGCCATAGCGCTCCAGCTTGCTGCGCAGGCCGACCCGCGACAGCCCCAGATCGCGGGCGGCGCGGCTCTTGTTCCAGCGATGGCGGATCAGGGTCTCGCGCAGGATGCGCGACTCCAGCTGCTCGACCCGCTCCTTGAGCGAGCCCTCAAGACCGGCCAGCTCCTCGAAAACCGGCGCCTCATCCTGCGGGGCGGCACGCAGCACCCGCGATGATAAAAGGTCCGCGCCGAGGAGATCCTCGCCCATCACCAGCATATGGCGGATCTCGTTTTGCAGCTCGCGTACGTTGCCGGGCCAATGGTAGCCTTGCATGCAGGCGAGTGCCTCACCGCTGAAACCTTCCACCCGCTTGCCCAGGTCCTGCATCGCCCTCTGCAGCAGATTCCCCGCCAACAGCGGGATATCGTTCTTGCGCTCGCGCAGCGGCGGCAGGGTCACTGTCACCGTCGCCAGACGGTAGTAGAGGTCTTCACGGAAGCGGCCGGCGTGCACCTCCGCCTCCAGGTCCTTGTTGCTGGCGGCGACGATGCGCACATCGACCGTGCGGGTCTGGCCGCTGCCCAGCGGGCGGACCTCACCCTCCTGCAGCACGCGCAACAGTTTCACCTGAAAGGCGGGGGAGACATCACCGATCTCGTCGAGAAAGACAGTGCCGCCGTTGGCCCGCTCGAACAGGCCGACCCGATCCTCCACCGCACCGGTAAATGCGCCGCGCTTGTAACCGAAGAGTTCACTCTCCAGCAACTCGTCGGGCAAGGCGCCGCAGTTCTCCACCACGAAGGGCTTGTCCCAGCGCAGGCTGTTGTAGTGCAGGGCGCGCGCCGCCAGCTCCTTGCCGGTGCCCGATTCGCCCGAGAGCAGCACGGAAACGTCATAGGGTGCGACGCGATGGAGCTTGTCGCAGACCGCGTTCATGCAACTCTGCTCGCTGCGAACCAGGCCGTCATCCCGAAACGTATCTCTCAGCTTCTGCCGCTGCACGGCCATCGACTTGTCGAGCTGGCCCGGCATCATCTTCAGCTCCACCGCCAGCGCCTCGTTCTGGCGCTGCAGGGCAAACAGCTGGGCGGCATTCTTCAGGGTGATAAGGAGGCTGTCCGGGTGCCACGGCTTGGTGATGTACTGGTAGATCCCCGCCTCGTTCAGGGCGCTGATGATGTCCTCCGAGTCGGTGTAACCGGAGATGATCATGCGGATCACCTCGGGCCACTGCTCGCGCACCCGCTTGAGAAACTCCACCCCCGTAACATCGGGCATGCGCTGATCACAGAGGATGATCTGCACCCAGTCGCGCTCGAGGATCGCCTCCGCCTCGCCGACGGTGGCGGCGCTCTTCACATCGAACTCATCCTCGAGGATGCGCTGCAGCGTCTCCAGGCTGCGCACCTCATCGTCGACTACCAGGATTGTCGGCAGGCTGCTCATAATGATTCCTCAGCAGATCCGCGGCAGCTGTTCGCCGGCGAGCCAGTCGACCATACGCGAGCCGCCGAAGCCGGTCTCCATCTGCACGAAGCCGTGGGCATCTTCCACCACCTCGCCGATGCGCGCTGCGCGTCCACCGAGCGGGTGGGCGCGCATCACCGCGAGCAGGACCCCAGCCTGCTCGGCAGGACAGATGCAGATGAGCTTGCCCTCATTGGCCACATAGAGGGGATCGAGCCCCAGCAGTTCACAGGCGGCGCTCACCGCCGGGTTGACCGGGATCGCGCGCTCCTTGAGGTGCATGCCGACCGACGACTGCAGCGCCAGCTCGTTAAGGGTGGTGGCCAGACCGCCGCGGGTCGGGTCGCGCAGGCAGTGAATAGCGGGCACCGCCTCTACCATTGCCGCCACCAGGGTATGCAGTGCCGCCGAGTCGGACTCTATGGTGGTCTCGAAGGTGAGGTTTTCACGGCTCGACATGATGGCGACGCCGTGGTCGCCGATGGTGCCGCTCACGAGGATTGCATCACCGGGTTGCGCCAGGTCACCAGAGATGTTCACCCCCTCCGGCACCACGCCGACACCGGTGGTGGTAATGAAGACCCCGTCCCCCTTGCCACGCTCGACCACCTTGGTATCGCCGGTCACCACCGGCACCCCGGCCTCGGCCGCCGCATGTCCCATGCTCTGTACGATGCGTTCAAGGTCGCTGAGCGGAAAACCCTCCTCGAGGATGAAACCGGCGGAAAGATAGAGCGGTTTGGCCCCGGACATCGCCACATCGTTAATCGTGCCGTGGACCGAGAGCGAACCGATATCGCCGCCAGGGAAGAAGAGGGGCGAGATGACGTGGCTGTCGGTGCTCATCACCATCCGTCCGGCAGGGACGGTGAAGGCGGCCTGGTCGTTGGCCTGACGCAGCAGTTCATTGTCGAAGTGTTTGACGAACAGCTCGTCAATCAACTGCGCCATGGCACGCCCGCCGCTGCCGTGGCTCATATCGACGGTGCCGCTACGGGTATCGAGACGCTGGGGAAAACGTTTGCCGCGACCGTTCATGCCTGCTTCGCCTCCTGGTTGGTGATGCGGCCGTAGCTCCAGTAGGCGGCGCACGCCCCCTCGGAGGAGACCATGCACGCCCCCATCGGATTTTCCGGGCTACAGACGGTGCCGAACAGTTTGCAGTCGCTCGGCCGTTTGGTGCCGCGCAGGATGCTGGGGCAGTCGCACCCCTTCACCTCCCTGGCCGCCACCGGGGTGATGGTAAAGCGCCGCTCGGAATCGAACTCGGCAAACGCCTCCCTTATTTGCAGTGCGCTGTCGGGCACCACGCCGAGGCCACGCCATTCAAATTCGCTGCGCTGCTCCAACACCTCGGCCACCACGGCCTGCGCCTTTCTATTTCCCTCGGGGGTGACGGCGCGGGTGTACTCGTTCTCCACCTCGTGGCGTCCCTCGTTCAGCTGGCGGATCAGCATGCGCGCCGACTGCATCACATCGAGCGGTTCGAAGCCGGCGATCACCACCGGCTTGTTGAACTCCTCTGCAAAGGCGACGTAGGGGTTGCTGCCGATCACCGTGCTCACATGCGAGGGGCCGAAGAAGCCATCAATTGCCACATCGGGCGACTCCAAAATCGCGCGCATCGCCGCCGGGGTGAGGACGTGGTTGCAGAAGACGGAGAAATTCTTCAGACCTTCTGACTTTGCCTGTTTGATCGCCACCGCGGTGGGCGGGGTGGTGGTCTCGAAACCGATGGCGAAGAAGACCACCTGGCGGTCCGGATTATCGCGGGCGATCTGCAACGCATCCTGGGTGGAGTAGACCATGCGGATGTCGGCCCCCTGCGCCTTCACCTTGAGCAGGCTCTGCCGGTCACTGGCCGGTACGCGCAACAGGTCGCCATAGGTACAAAGAATCATGTCATGTTCCCGCACCAAGGCGATCGCCTCGTCGATGCGGCCGATCGGCAGCACGCAGACCGGGCAACCGGGGCCGTGGACGAACTGCACGTTGTCCGGCATCAGGTGCTGCACACCGTAGCGGAAGATGGCGTGGGTGTGGCCGCCGCAGAACTCCATCAGCCGGTAGGTGCGATCGGGTTGCGCCTCGGCGGCGATGGCGGCAGCGAGTCTCTGCGCCAGCTCGTGGTTGCGAAACTCCTCTACGTACTTCATCCGCCCGCCTCCTCGTTCAACCTAAAATCCTCAGTTGGACGGGCTGAAGTGTGCGTTTTTGGTGGTGCAGGGCAAGGAGTTACAACACAGCCATGCGCCACCAAAAACGTGCAATTCAGTCCGTAGCGCCATTCACTTGGTGAGTGAGTGATAAATAAACGACTAACTTGAATTTCCTCAATCACTTCTCAGAGCCTTTCAGCGGTCAACTGAGGTTTTTAGGTTCAGCATTCCTGCCTCGGCGAAGAGCTGCAGCGTCTTCTCCGCCTCCTCCGGGTCGAGCTTGTTGAGGGCGTAGCCGACGTGGATCAAGACATAGTCACCCACCTCGACCGCATCGACCAGCGCCAGCGAGATCACCTTTTTCACCTCACCGAGGGCGACGGTGGCCATATCGCTAGCGCTGTCGATCTCAACGATGCGGGCAGGGACGGCAAGGCACATGATTAGCGTCCGATCTGGGCGAGCTGCTGCGTCGCCTTGATCCACTGGTACCATGACTCCATCCCCTCGCCGCTGGTGGCGGAGGTATGCAACACCTTGATGCCGGGATTGACCCGGCGCGCGTATTCGATGCACTTATCGACATCGAACTGCAGATAGGGCAACAGGTCGCACTTATTCAGCAGCATAATGTCAGCGGCGGCGAACATGTCGGGGTATTTGATCGGTTTATCCTCCCCCTCCGTCACCGAGAGGATCGCCACCTTGTGCGCCTCACCGAGGTCAAAGGCGGCCGGGCAGACCAGGTTGCCGACGTTCTCGATGAAGAGCACGCTCTGCTCCTCCGGCTGCAGCGTCTCCAGCGCATGGCCCACCATGTGACCGTCAAGGTGACACCCCTTGCCGGTGTTGATCTGCAGCGCCTTCACCCCGGTCTCGCGGATGCGCTCGGCATCGTTGGCAGTCTGCTGGTCGCCCTCGATCACCGCCAGTTTCAGCTCATTCTTAAGATCGTTAATGGTACGGGTCAGCAGGGTGGTCTTGCCGGAGCCGGGGCTGGAGACCAGATTAAGCGCCAGGATGCCGCGCTCGGCAAACCAGCGGCGGTTGGCCGCGGCATACTCATTATTCTTACCGAGAATATCCTGCTCAATCTGCACCATGCGTGACTGGCTCATGCCAGGGGCGTGGGCATGGGCCGGGCCTTGACCGTAATCGTGGGGGCCGTAGTCGTGGGTGCCCTCGCCGTGGTGATGGTGGTGTTCATGGTCGTGCCCATGTGGGTGATCGTGATGATGCCCGTGGTCGTGAGAATGGTCGTGCTCATGCCCCTCGATACGGGTCTCCCCCTCGCCACAGCCGCAAACCGTACACATCACACCACCTCCAGGTCTTTTATTCTTAGCTCGTCGCCGCCCGTCACCTGCAGCTGATAGCTGCCGCACACGGGGCAGGCGTCGAACCGTTGTTTTACCGTTACGCTCTTGCCGCAGGGAAGACACCACGCCTGCCCCGGCACTTCGATGATCTCCAGCCGCGCCCCATCTGCGATGCCATCGCGGGTGATGGCATCGAAGCAGAAGCGCATCGACTCCAGCTCCACCCCGGCGAGGTCACCGATCTCCAGCCGCACCACCTCTACCTTGGAAAAACCCTGCTGCGCGGCGTGATCTTCGATCACCTGCATCACCCCTTCACACAGCGACATCTCATGCATCAGCCGATCCTCAACTCGTAGGCGACACAGGGGTCGATAGCGTTGATCAACAGCCGCGCCTGCGGCTCGATATCATCCCCCTGCAGGGTGGCGAGACTCGCCGCCACCACCCCCTGCGGGTGAAAATTCCACTCGGTCGGGGCGACGATGCGGTAATCGACAATCGTATCGCCTTTAACCGTTGCCCGGTGCAGCAGCTCGCCCCGCGCCGCCGTCGCCCGACCGATGCCTGCACCCGCCTCAGCCGGAGCAGATTCAAAATCCCTCTCTTCCGACAGCAGCCCTGTAGAGAGCTGCCCCAGCTCGGTCAAGCGCGCCACCAGCCTCACCAGCAGGCCGTTGCCATAGCACCCGCGCAATGACTGCAACAGGGCACTATCGCTACGGGTGAGGCAGGTCGTCTCGTAACAGCTCCCCTCCCACTGTGGCTGCTCGACGAAGGAGTCCGCCAGCATCGCCCGGTGCAACGGTCCGCTCTCCAGTGGAGGCAACGCCCCCACCTCACTGCGGCCAAACCCGTTCCAACCTTGATTCATCACCTGGGCGACTAACCTCGCTGCTACGGTCTTTCCGGCGGCGGCCCACGCCGCCAGCCCCGCCTCGCTGTCAATATCCAGCCACTCCCCGGCGGGGATGGCAAAGACAGCCTTCCCCGGAAGCGCGGCCAGCCGCTGCGCATGTTCGTCCAGAAGTTCGCTATCGTTACCGAAAACCGCTCCGCTCTGGAAGGGATCGCCATCGCCGCAGAGGGCCTGACGGATCTCGCGCTGCAGTGCCACCACCTCCGCCACCCCCCCCTGCTGCGGACTCTCACCGAGAAAGGCAGGCCAGTCGAGCAGGATGCGCCACAGATGCTCGCGGACACTCTCCAGCCGCACCAGCCCCCCGCGAACCCGCTCGGTTCCCTGCACAGGGGCCATGCCTATCGCCTGCTCGCAAGCCCGCACCGCGGCACATGCCTGGGCGGTGCCACAGATGGAAAAGAGCATCGGTACCAGCTTCAGCGTCTCAGCAACACCTTTGCCGCGAAACAGCCGCGAGGCATGCACTGGCCGGGTCGAGGCGATAACCACTCGCCTAGCCCTTCCTGTAGGGGGGGCCAGACCAATCATCAGTGCCCCCTCAATCCCCATTACATGCCATCCAGCATACCCAAACCGATAAGGAAATAACCAGTAAATAGAAATTATGGATTATCACCATGCAATAGCTGCAATCGATGTGCCAAAGAGTTAACCATGGTTAAATCTATGCCGGCATCTTGGGATTGAGAGGGTATTGCCACTGAAATAGAAATGGATACAGTGGTTAGGCTGCTGCCATTAATAGCGAATTATGGAAAGCATCTTTACAACACTGCCAACGCGACGGGGTTGGTTAGCCATAATCAGTCTCCGCTATTTATCCCAAGACGCCCCAACTGACTCAAAAACCGCTAAGCGCGTTTCGATCGGCTGACTTGAGGCGTTTGACTCAGAAAGGAATAGGAAATGAACCACAGGGCTCACCACTCATTAACATTGATGGTTACAATAGTAATGAGTGCATCACCATCCTTGGCCGACAGTCTCTCCAGCTTCGACTGATTCTCTGGCGCTTTCCCCAATTACCCATCGACACTATGTAAAGCATGCTTGACATGGGATTTCATGCCGCCATAATACGTAAAGCAAACTTTACATCAATGGAGTCATCTCATGGACAATCATCAATCGCTACTCGCCTACCCGCAACCGCTCTACCTTCTCAAGGTTCTCACCGGGTTGGCTGTATTGGCCATGGTCGTATTCGCGGCTTATTGGCTACCGATTTCAGGCGCCTCACCTGCCAAACAACAGTGGGGAGTGGGTTTACTGCTGCTAGTTGCCGTAGCACTGGCTCCCATTATGCGGCGGGTTTATCAACGGATGGATGAACTCCATAAGCTGTTACACAAGAGAGCAAGCATGGCCAGTTTGTCTTTCCTTACCTCAGTGTCGTGCCTGGTGGGTATTTTGCAGGCGAATCACCTCATTCCCCTGTTCAATCAATTCTGGACTCTTGGCCTCGTTGCCGCTGTGTGGGGCGTCAATCTCATGCTGGCTGACCGGCGCTTCAGATAGGAGCTCACCATGACCGACAACAAAACCATACTGGTTACCGGCGCCGCCGGTTATATGGCCTCATGGGTTGTAGCGCAGCTGTTGGACAAGGGTTACCGGGTACACGGCACCGTGCGCCACCTTCAGGACAGAGGTAAAACACAACACCTTCGGGATCTGGCGACACGCCACCCGGGCAGGCTGGAACTGTTCGAGGCGGATCTTATGGCGAGTGGAAGTTTCGACACGGCAATGGCCGGTTGTTCTGTGGTTATCCATACCGCTTCACCCTATTTTCTCGACAAGCCGAAAGAACCGCAGCGCCAACTGATCAATCCCGCCCGCAACGGTACATTGAATGTTCTGGATAGCGTCAACAGAACCGGCAGCGTGCGACGGGTGGTACTGACCAGTAGCGTGGTCGCACTCTACAACGATGCTTGCGATGTTGCTGCTACTGCCAGGCACATTGTTCAGGAAAGCGACATCAATGCCAACAAAGATCCCCATCACAACACCTACGCCTATTCCAAGACCATCTCCGAGCAGGCGGCATGGGAGGTAAGTGCACAGCAGGATCGCTGGGACCAGGTAACCATCCATCCGGGTGCCATATTCGGCCCTTCGTTATCCAGGCGCGTGGATGCCACCAGTGTGAGTATGATGATTCAGTTCCTGAACGGGTCGTTTCGCACGGGTGTACCAAAATTGTGGCTGGGGCTGGTTGATGTGCGTGACGTGGCCGCGGCACACGTCAAGGCCGCACTGCTGCCCGAGGCCAGCAAGCGCTACATCGTCGTTGCCGAAAGCTTGCGGATGCTGGAGATCGCCAGACGCATTCGTCATGGCGAGTTGAATATTCCCGACAAGCTGCCGCGAACGGAAGTACCAAAGGCGCTCATGTGGCTCATCGCGCCATGGGTCGGCATGCAAAGGAAATATGTTGCGCGCAATGTCAATTATCCCATCGACTTCAACAACCAGAGGAGCAAAGATGAATTGGGCTTGCGTTATCACGCCACCGCCGACACCCTCAAAGACCACTGCCGCCAGATTGTGACCGACGGACTACTGGACACCACTGAGGCGAGCAGGTAAAGCCATGAACAACACATTAAAAATGCTCAGACAACAACGCGGATTGACTCAGCAGCAGCTAGCCGAAGCGTTGGCGGTAAGCCGTCAAAGCATTATCTCTATCGAAAACGGAAAGTACGACCCAAGCCTGCCCCTGGCATTCAGGATTGCCCACTTTCTCAAGGTCAGGATTGAGGATATTTTCACGCCGTGAGACTCTTTGCCAATAACACAATCCCAACCTATTGCAGTCAATTAGGTTGAGCAGGTGATGGAAGGATTTTCAGCGACGGCCGACTTGGATAAGCGCTGCTACGGTCGCACAATCATGCGATAAAGATCATTCCATTTTCCACCAACACAAACACCCCCATCCCCACCGTCGTCACCCCAATAAGAAACTGGAAGCTGTTGCGGGCCCGAATAAGGCGGTTGGCCGAGAGGTTCATAGGGATGGATATGGCCACGGAGAGCAGCGCCATGCCGAGCATGGAGCCAAGGCCGAAGACGAGGATATAGATCACCCCCTGCAGCGGCGACTCCACCGTCTCCAGCGCCAACAGGATCACCGCAGCGGAACCGGCCATACCGTGCATCAGGCCAACCAGCAGGGCCCGCATGGGAAAGCCGCTGGGGTGTTCATGGTCGTGGGACGATTCGCTGTGTTCGCGCAGTGACTCCCCGGCATGGGAGTGGGCATGGAAGTGGACGTGATCCGCCGCGTGGCGATGGGCATGAAAGTGAACCTTGTCCTGCACCAGGCGGCGCAGCACGTCACCACCGAGCAGCAGCAACATCACCCCGACCGCCGCCTCCAGCCCCTTGGCCAAAGTCGCCGGCATCACCGTGTCCATGAAGATGACGATGGAACCGAAGAGCAGCAGGGTGATGGTGTGGCCCAGCCCCCAGGCACTGCCCTGTCGCAGGGTGTGGGCGAGCGACTGTTTGCGGCTGACCAGCGAGGCGACGGCGGCAACGTGGTCCGCCTCAAGCGCGTGGCGCATGCCGATAAAGAGGCCGACCAGAAGCATACTGCCGGTGGCGACCATCTCAGCTGCCCCGCAGGAAGGAGCCACGCAACAGGTCGCGACGTGAGAGCGGTTTATCCATCGATACCTGTGTCACCTCATTAGCCTCCCTGAGGGCGCATTTTTTTTCTCCCGATTGCATCGGCTCAATCGTAGCGAAGTCGTCGAGATTGACCTCGGGGGTCTCCTCGCCACGCATGATGCGCCCCAGTAGCGCCTCGTCCACCGGTGGCGGTGCGTTGGGGTCGCGCTCGACCATCAGGGTATCGAGAAAGGCCTGCGCCGCGGCGAGGGCGTGGTCCTGGTTGGCGAACTCGTTCATCGGCGAGTAGAGCGAATGGGTGAGGCAGCGCCCGAGGGGCTCGAACTCATTGACCATGAAGGTATAGCTGGCGGAGGGGAAGTCGTGCGGCTGCTTGCTGCCGAGCTCCAGCCTCTCCCACTCATCGCCTGCATTGGGCAGCATCAAGAGGTTCATCATCCAGGGGGTAAGTACCACCCCGATAAGGCGCCCCTGATACTCCTGGAAGCCAAGGGTCTCGACTCGAATCATCGGGTTGAGGATCGGGATACCGGCCATCTGCTCGCGCTCGATATCCTCGAAGGCCTGTTGCAACTGCTCGGCTACCGCCTGTGGACTGTTCATCCGTTGGACTCCGTGGTGGTAGAGAGACCGGGGAAGTAATGATCGACATCGATCGACTCCGCCCCGCCCATGATCTCGGCCAGGCCGTCGAGGGCCTTGTTGATGTTCACGGCATCCTCGGCCGTGATCACCTCGCGGGCCGAACCGAGAAAGTTGAGTACCCAGGTGCCGACCGGCTGGCTGCCGATCAGCATCATGTTGACCTGCTCCTCACCGTTTCGGCCACGACAACGGGCGATAAACTCACCCGACTCGATCACCAGCACCGGCACCCCTACGCACATGCGGCCTGTGCCTCACCATCGGCCTCCCCACTTACCTCCAGGGCGGCCTCCCTGCGCCAGTGGCCGACCCGCGCCTCGCTGCGCAACTCTAGGGTGACGCCAAGGTCGGCCAGCTCCTGCACCAGCATCGCGACCATATTATCGAGCCCCGCCTCAGCCTCGGCGGTGAGGCCGAGCTTGTTCTCCAGTGAGTGGGGTACCATGCCGATGATCGCCACGTGCTCCGGCACCGCATCTTTCAACTGTAGCAGGGCCAGCAGGTCGGAGAGCCCAAGCTGGTGGTTGGAGAGCTTGGTCTGGAAGAAGGCGGGGATCGCCTCGTTGGCGATACGCACCAGACTACCGTAAGGGGCTCCGGTGTTGACCGCATCGGCCACCACCAGCTGGTCGCAATTCCGGATCGGCTCAAACAGCTCCATCCCGGTGGTGCCACCATCGACCACTGTCACCCCCTCGGGGATGTGGTATCGGTTCTCCAGCTCCTCCACGGCACGGACGCCGATCCCCTCGTCCTGCATCAGCACGTTGCCCATGCCGATGACCAGTATTTGCTTCGCTTGATCACTCATGCTGCGAACCTCCCGGCGGCTAAAGCGCCTTGACCTTGACGATCTCTTTCTGCTCGGTGTCGACCATGTGGATGGCGCAGGCGATGCAGGGGTCGAAGGAGTGGACCGTGCGCAGCACCTCCAGCGGCTTCTCCGGATCAGCTACCGGGTTGTCCATCAGCGAGGCCTCGTAGGGACCGACCTGACCGTCCGAGTCGCGCGGCCCGGCGTTCCAGGTGCTGGGCACCACCGCCTGGTAGTTCTTGATCTTGGCATCCTCGATCACTACCCAGTGCGACAGGGTGCCGCGTGGCGCCTGGTGGAAACCAACACCCTTGATCTCGCCCTTGGGGAAGACCGGGGCATTGAAGGTATCGAGGTCACCGCTGCCGATGTTCTCCATCAGGCGGTTCCACTGGTCGTGCAGGGTATCGACCATCACCGCACAGCGCACCGCGCGCGCCGCGTGGCGGCCAATGGTCGACTCAATGGCCGAGAGCGGAATGTTGGGATTTTTCGATACCGCCTTCATGGTGCCCATCGCCTGGTCGAGATACTTGGTGTAACGCTCGTTGCCGGTGGCAACGCCGACCAGCACATCGGCGAGCGGACCGACCTCGGCGCGCTTGCCGTAGAAGGTGGGCGCCTTGACCCAGGAGTACTGGCCGTCGTCCTGAAAATCGGTGTAGTTCGGTTCGGTCTCGCCATCCCAGGGATGAAGCGGCTCATCGCCGTGGTACCAGGCGTGCTTGGAACTCTCGGCCACGCCTTTACGGAAGTATTCATCGTTAAAGGTGGTGATCGGCTTGATCGACTTGAGGTCGCCGTTCTCGATGTAGCCACCGGGCAGGTCGAACTTGTTGCCGGTGGTGTCCTGCGGACAGTCGGGCACGGTGAGGTAGTTGTTGACCCCGCCGCCAATGCCAGCCCAGTCGAGGTAGAAGGCGCCGATGGCGGGCACGTCGGTCATGTAGGTCGACTTGATGAACTGGTCGAGCTTGTCGATGAAGCCCTTGATCAGCATCAGCCGCTCGATGTTGAGCACCGAGGGGGCATCGTGACCGATGGAGTTACTGACACCGCCCACCGCAACGTTCTGGATGTGCGGGCTCTTGCCGCCGAGGATCGCCACGATCTTGTTGGCGTGGTTCTGCACATCGAGCGCCTGCAGGTAGTGGGCGACCGCCAGCAGGTTGACCTCCGGCGGCAGCTTCATCGCCGGGTGGCCCCAGTAACCACTTGCAAACGGTCCGAGCTGGCCGCTGCCGACGAAGGTCTTGAGCCGCTCCTGCACCGCCTTCATCTCGTGCGGGCCGTTGAGCGGCCAATCAGAGAGGGTCTCGGCCAGCTTGGCGGTGGCGACCGGATCGGCGTCCAGCGCCGAGACCACGTCGACCCAGTCGACCGCGGAGAGGTGATAGAAGTGGACGATGTGGTCCTGAATGGCATGGGCGGTCTGGACGATGTTGCGGATCAGCTGGGCGTTGAGCGGCACCTCCAGCTGAAGCGCGTTCTCCACCGCGCGCACCGAAGTGATGGCGTGCACCGTGGTGCAGACGCCGCAGAAGCGCTGGGTGTAGGTCCACGCCTCGCGCGGGTCGCGGCCGACCAGAATTTTTTCGATACCGCGCCACATCTGGCCGGAGGACCAGGCCTTGTTCACCTTGCCGTTGTCGACCTCGACATCGATGCGCAGGTGGCCCTCGATGCGGGTGATGGGATCAACTGTAATACGTGTAGTCACGACGAATTCTCCTTAAAAATTATTCTTGTCTAGGCATGCTGTTCGCTATGCAGCACCGGCAGTAACTTGACCATCACCAGGTAGGCCATCAGTTCGAAGGCGACGACACCGAAGGTGATCATGATCTCCGGTGCTGAGGGGAAGTAGCTGAAGCCGGGCCCCGGGCTAAAAGTGATCAGGAAGGCGTCGAAGCGGTAGAGGGTACCAGCCAGCAGCATGGCCACCGCGGCGATCAGCAACTGGCTACCGCGCTCGCGCTTCGCCGGAGAGAGCAGTATCAGCAGCGGAACGACGAAGAGCGCCGTCTCCAGCAGGAACATGAAAGAGGCAAAGCCGGAGCTGAAAATGAGGCCGAATTTGCCCTGCAGAATCAGAGTAGCGAAGCGTACCAGCAGGAAGCCCACCAGCAGGCCGACGGTGATCTTGCCCAGCCCCGAGAGGAGGTGCGACTCCGACTTTTTGCCAAAGCCGACCACCGAGGTGGAGGCCTCGAAGACGACGATGGAGAAGCCCATAATGAGGGCGCTCAGCAGGGCCAGCAGCGGCTGCAGCTGCAGCGTCTGCCACAGCGGATGGACCTTGTGGCCCATGGCGATGAGCAGCGAACCGAGCGAGGACTGGTGCATCGTCGGCAGCAGCACGCCGAGGGCGATGAAGAGGAACAGCACCTTATTGAGCGCCTTGAGCAACCCCTTCATGCCGAGCCGTTCCAACAGTGCCGGGGCGAACTCCAGAGTGAGGATGATGATGTAGGTGGCGACACAGAGGCCCACCTCCAGCATCACCGAGTTGAAGTTCCAGTTGCCCGGCAGGAAGATTTCATAAAACTGCCAGAAACGGCCCATGTCGAAGAAGGCGCCGAAGCCGCCCAGGGCGTAACCGAGCAGGCTGGCCAGCACCGCCGGGCGCACCAGCGGGTGGTATTGCCCCTTATTGAAGACATAGACGGCGAATGCCAGTGCGTATCCGCCGCAAGCGAAGGCAGTGGCGACGACCACATCGTAGACCACCCAGATCCCCCAGGCGTAACCGCCGTTGAGGTTACTCACCTCCCCCATGCCGCTGGTGAAGCGCTGCGCCATGAAGTAGACGCCAACGAGGAAGATCGCCGTCAGGAAGAGGAATGGCTTGGTGAGGATGCGCCCACCAAGCGCCTGATGCTGGCTCATGCGTCACCCCCTTTGTCGTCGTCATCGGTGTTGCGCTTCACCACATAGGTGAGTCCGGCCAGGGCGATGGCTGGCAGCGCCATGAAGTTGTAGAGCGAGTGCTGCACCCCTTCGGCGATGGAGGCGGCAGAGCGCTCGCCCAGCGGCGGCATCCCCAGCTTGTCGAAGGAGACCGCAGAGAGGTGCATGACGTTGGTGCCTCCCGCCTCCTTCTCACCCCAGACGTGTTGCAGGTACTCGGGGACCCGCTTTTCGTGGTGGCTATAGGGCTTGCTCACATCACCGCGCGGATAGTTGTAGGTCTCACCAGGCTTCAGTTCCGTGCGCCGCTTCGCCTCGGCCAGCAGTGCATCGCGCGGGCCGAAAAGAGTGGCACCGGTGGGACAGACCTCAGCACAGCCGGTCATCTGGCCGTTGTCGATACGGCCCACCCCGGCCTGGTTGCACATTTGGCACTTCTGGATTTGGCCGAACAGTTCGTTGTATTGGAACTGCGGTACGTTGTAGGGGCAGCCGACCATGCAGTTACGACAGCCGATGCAGACATCCGGGTGGTGGCTGACGATGCCGGTCTTCTCATCGCGGCGCATCGCGGTGCAGGGGCAGACCGAGACACAGCCCGGGTCGACGCAGTGCATGCAGCTGCGCTTCTCGAAACAGAAGCCGTTCTCCTCCCGATCCTTTACCTCAGCCTCGCCATCGCGGTAGACCTTGATGACGTTAAGGGTGTCACCGGAGAGATCGCGGGCCGAGTCCCAGGTGGTGGCGTCGCCGTCGATCACCGGCGGCATCTCGTTCACCTCCTTGCACTTGGCGACGCACGCCTTGCAGCCGATGCAGAGGGTGGAATCGAACAACATGCCGACGGCATTGTCCGCCGGCTCCAGATTAGGCCTTGCCTCGGCAACCCCGCTGCAGGCGACAGCGGCGGTTCCCCCAAGGGTGGCCTTCAGAAAGTCTCTACGTTTCATCTCGCCCCCCTCACTTCTGATCGCTCTCTTTCTCGTCGAGCCTCTTCGCCCCCATCGCTGCGGCGCCGACCACCACCCCGACGGCAGCCCCGGCGAGGGCGGCCGCCCCGGCGCCGATGCCACTGCTCTGCTCACGCTCCTCGATGGCGGGGAACATGTTGGGCGGGGTGTGGGTCTGCACCTCAGAAAGACTGAACAGCGCCTTGTTAAAGCCAACGCCCTCCTCCGAGCAGCCGAAACAGGGGTGACCCACGCCCACCGGCCAGACCCCGCCGCCGATATTGTTGTACTCGAGGCTGGGACAGTTGTTGTAGGTTTCAGGCCCCTTGCAGCCGAGCTTGTAGAGGCAGTACCCCTTGCGGTGCCCCTCGTCGCCGAACTGGTTGGCGAAGCGACCGGCGTCGAAGTGGGGACGGCGGTAGCAGTTCTCGTGAATGAGGCGGCCATAGGCCCACTTGGGACGGCCCTTCTCATCGATGGGCGGCAGGCTGCCGTAGGTGACGAAGTAGAGCACGGTGCCGATGAAGTTGGCCGGGTTGGGCGGGCAACCGGGGATGGTGACCACGGTCTTGCCCTTGAGAACCTGCGGTGCGCCCTGGGCACCGGTGGGATTGGGCGAGGCCGACTGCACCCCGCCCCAGCTGGCACAGGAGCCATAGGCGACAATGGCCGCGGCGTGTTCAGCGGCCTCATGGGTCAGGTCGAGCATGGTCTCCCCGGCGATCTTGCAGTAGATGCCGTCGTCCTTGACCGGAATCGCCCCCTCGACAACCAGCAGGTACTTGCCCTTATTCGCGGCCATCGCCTGCTTCTTTATATCCTCAACCTGGTGACCGGCGCCAGTATCGAGGGTCTGGTGGTAATCCAATGAGATGAGGTCGAGAATGAGATGCTCCAGACTGGGCTGTTCGGATCGCAATAGTGCTTCCGTCGGGCCGGTGCACTCCTGGCCGTGCAGCCAGATCACCGGTGGACGTTTTTTCGGGTTGGCGACCGCCTCGGCCATCGCCATCGCCGCGCCACTCGGCAGCCCCAGGGATGCGGCCACGCCGCTGCAAAATTTCAGAAAGGTCCTGCGGGAAACCCCCAGCCGCTTCTCCAGTTCCGAAAAGACGCTCTCATTCTCAGCCATCAGACTTCCTCCGCTCGGCAGTTATTCGCTCTATCGCTTTATGAAGGTGGCTAGAGCAATCACCGTGCCGGAACTGGATAACCACGGAGAATCAAAGCGTTAGCTAAATATCACTCGATAATCGAACAGCAGGGTATGGAAGCGAATAAGCGGGTAATGCCTGCAAAGCGATAACCTTGCTTCCAGTATGTCATTAGTGGTGGTGTTGGTGGCCGCAGGGATATCATTTGCTGTGCCGAGGTTTCGCGCACTGAAAGATTATTGAAATGATGGGATAAGCCTTTGACGCATCACAAAGCCAAGAAACGCTTTGGCCAGAACTTCCTCCATGATCAGAACATCATCCGCGGCATCATCGCGACTCCCCATCCCCAACCGGGTGATCGCCTGGCCCGGGACTCGGTGCGCTGACCACACCGCTGCTGGAAACGATCGACAAACTCGATGTGGTGGAGCTCGATCGCGACCTCATTCCGAAACTGGAGTACCAGTTCGGGGCAAGCAGGAAGCTGCAGATTCACCCGACATTTGGCGGTTATGCCCCCGTTGAGCAACGTGATGTGGATATTCTGGTCATACCGCTCACCCAGTCCCTCGCATAGTCGACCTCCTTTGCTTAACAATTCCTTTTCGAGTCTAGCGTCTTACGCACCCGGATGATTCCGGACACCCGGTGGGGCCTGCATGAGGTGTATCGATCCGCTTTCGTGGCTGCACGGCCAATGTCCCTGTTCCCTATGCCTGGTGGTTTTCTCAATACTACCCATTTTATTGGGGATTCCAAGGAGGGCGGTGCGGGTGTGCTGCGGCAAGCGGGGGGTCTGTGTTATTGGAATTTGCCCCCCCTCACTCCGGGGGTGGGGAGGGGCTTAAGATTGTCGATAACCGACAGCGGACCAGGTGGCAGTATAAGATGGCGGCAAAAGGCCACTTTGGCGCTACCATTCAGTTCTATAGACGAATCTCATGCTTACACCGTTTCTCGTCGTCGTCTTCGGACTGGTGTTGCTGGTCTGGGGCGCTGATTGCTTTGACAAGGCGCGGCCTCTGTGAGCACTCGTCTGTCATGCCGTCGGAGAATACAAAGGGACATACGTGAGCTATTTTACCAAACGCTATCACCCACCCGGCACGCCCCCGGGCACCCTGACCAGCGAGCCCCTGGCCGCCGGAGAGAAGATTTCGATCCATCTGCTCGACTATACACGGGACGAGTTCATAGAACTGGATCTCAGTGACCCCCGGGAGTGCCAACCCTACCTGGAGAAGGAGAGCATTACCTGGATCCATGTCCAGGGTATCGCCCAAAGCGAAACGGTACGCGATCTGGGCAATCTGTTTGGCCTTCACCCCCTAGCCCTCGAGGACGTGGTCAATACCGGACAGCGACCCAAGGCCGACAGCTATGAAGAGCAGCTGTTTGTCGTGATGAACCTGCCTGTTATCGAGGGAGACTCTGTGAATACCGAACAGGTCAGCCTGTTTCTCGGTGACAATTTTATCGTCAGTTTTCACGGTGGCGAGAGACACCCATTCGGCCCGGTGATGAAGCGCCTGCGCAAGCACAGTGGCAAGATTCGTGAACACAACGCCGATTATCTGCTGTATGCGTTACTCGATATCATTATCGACCGCGGCTATCCCATCCTTGAGTATTTCGGTGAACAGATTGAAATGCTGGAAGAGGAACTGCTGGAGAACCCGGACAAGCAAACACTGGGGCAGATTCACCATACCAAACGGGAGCTGCTGACCCTGCGGCGTATGCTGTGGCCGCAGCGAGAGGTCATCAACCTGCTGATCCGCGATGAACTGCCGCAGATCAGCGAAAATACCCGTGTCTATCTCCGCGACTGTTACGACCACACCATCCAGATCATGGACCTCATCGAGGCCTACCGTGAAATGACCGCCAGCATGCTTGATGTCTATCTCTCCAGCATCAGCCATCGCCTCAACGAGGTGATGAAAGTGCTGACGGTAATCGCCACCATTTTTATACCACTCACCTTTATCGTGGGTGTCTACGGCATGAACTTCGGGGCACGCAGTCGCAGCCCTTGGGCGATGCCGGAACTGGACTGGTACTTCGGCTACCCCCTGCTATGGCTGATCATGATCGTTATGGCAGGGGGAATGGTTGTCTACTTCAAGCGACGCAAGTGGTTTTAACAACATTCTGCAAAGGCGAAAAGAGAAGTACCAGGTAGCCGGGGAACGTAGGGCATGGCGCTTTCGGCAAGCGGCGCTGTGGTGTTGAGGTTCGGGGTCCCGGATGGGGCAACCTGGGCTACTCGGTATTGGCACAAGAAGGCGAGTAGTTTCCTTGAAACTTGTTACTTGCTATTACTGCATCAAACCTCGGGCGGCTTCTGCCAACTGCGCATATGCAGGTCCCGCTGCGGGAAGGGGATCTCGATGCCGTGCTCACGGAAAACCGCATCAATGGCGAAATTGATATCACTGATCACTTGCAAACGCTCATCGATATTTTGAATAAACGCACGCAGCTCAAAATTAAGCGAACTGTCACCGAAAGCCATGAACAGCACTTTCGGCTCGGTCATGCTACCGTCAGAAATAATCTTGGATTGTTCAGAGGCAACCTTTAGCAGCAGCTCACTTACCAGCGCGGTATCGCTGCCATAGGCAACCCCGATTGGTACCCTCACCCTTCCGCGTGGGTCATACAGCATCCAGTTCGTGACTTGACCGGAAATAAGCTCAGAGTTAGGCACGATCACATCGGCGCGATCGAACGTTTGAATAAGTGTTGATCGGATGCTGATTCGTTTCACATACCCTTCGGTGGCGCCCACCATAATCCAGTCGCCGGTTTTCACCGGTCGTTCGAACAACAGAATCAGGCCGGAAACGAAGTTATTTACGATATTCTGCAAGCCAAAACCGATACCCACCGAGAGAGCACCGGCGATAATCGCCAGGTTGGTAAATTGCACACCTGCAACACTCAGAGCGACCAGGATTGCGATGGCTGTGCCAACATAACCACTGATTGTCACCAGAGCTTCTCGGGAGCCGCGTTCCATCCTGCTGCGAACCAGCCAGCGTCCTTCGAGCGTCGTGCCGACCCAGCCGCTCAATGCCAGCAGTGCCGCAAACATTAGCACCGCCACGACTATGCGTGCCGGAATAACGCTCAGGGATCCGATCTGAAACCCGTTAAAGAAATAACTATAAAGCACATCCAGTGCTTCTGGAGAGATCCCCCATACCAGCAGCAATACATGAATGAATGCCAGCCACAATGCCAAACTGCTGATGACACGCAACCAGGCCAACCATGGGATCTGCTCACCCGTACCATAGCCAAACAGTTGACGAATCGCCGTTTGCCACCAGATCTGTCCGCATTTGAGTCCATCAAAGAACTCCTTGAGCAAACGAGCAAGCAACCAGAAGAGAGCGAACACCACACCACTGCCAAATAGCGCACGCAATATCCAATAGGCCAGGTTACGATAGCCGGTCAGCTCTGCGAACAGCGTACCCAGCATGAGTAACGTAAACAGGCCCGCGAGCCCCCTGATCTCTTTTTCCTGCAGGATAGTGCGATAACAGCGCATTGCCCATATCAACACCAGCACCACCGCAATGACATAAAGGTCACGTACAATAAATTTTTCCGTCTCTGACAGTTGCATTGCAATGTCGGTAGAAAAAATCAGGTACCCGCTGTAGAGCAAAAATGACAGCGTTTTGAGACTTTTTGCCAGGCCTCTTGCCACACGCTCCGGAAGTTCGAACAATGCACCGTCACCTCTCCCCACGAACATAAAGTGCAACACGGCCCAACTGACAAAGAACAGTGGTAAGGTCATACCCAAGTGGGCAAGGAAAGGTCTTGGCTCCTCTGGAAAGTTGAGTACAACGAAAATGCCGAGCACCGAGGACAGCAACAGATGCGGTGCATAGTAACCCAGGGCCGCGATTATCATGCTGGCATAGCGATAATCACTTGCTGCGGTGAGTTGTGACCACTTGCTGACTTTTTTTCGTAGCAGGCCGCCAATCAGTAGCGCAACAAGCAATACAACACCCAGCGCCACCAACGCTACTTTTCTCAGTGCCTGTAAGCCGCTTTGACTCCTGATATATCGCCATGTTGCATCCGGCCAGCGCCAGAGCATCTCGGCGTTTTCTTTTATGATCTCAATACCGGAAGGAGTTCGAGAGAGAAACTTTTCGGTCAACACTCGCTGGCGTTCGGCGGTCAGTTTTTTGATCAACTCCTCGGCATGAAGTTGCAATAGCTTGAAGCCTGACAACTGCCCCGTGAGGTCGTTCTTGCGCTTTGTGATCTCCTTGCGCTGGTCTGCGATCGCCTTAGGCTCGTCTGGTACCGCTTCACCCAACGTTCCCAACTCACTGTCGCTCTGTGCCTGTTGCTGTTCCAGTTTTTCAATGTAGGTAATCACCGAACTGTTTAGCTCGTTGATTTCCTTTAGCCAGACACTGAGCTGCTTCTCGTCCTGTACCTCGCCGCCCACCTGTTTTTCGATCGCCGACAGACGCTCATCAAGCGTCCGCCACTCTCCAGAAGCCTTCGCTGTCGAGCTCGTGATGTTGTTGAAAACGGGGAAGGATATCTCTTTACTTTCAGGTGCCGCGGCAACGAGCGTCGGCAGTATGAGCAAAACGACCAGCATCGGCATGCCGCTAAGGCAGAGCAATTTTGACCAGTATGAGAAAGGCGGTTTGATCTTTATATGCATCGACAGAAAACCCGAACAATTCGATAAAATCAAGGATTAATCAGGAAGATAAGTAGCGCCGTCAGCAGAGCAATAATCAGGGTACGAAATCCACTCCACAACCAAAATCGCCCTTGTATGCGCCCGATTACAATCCCAAGTAAAAAGAGAATACATAGTGCTGTCATTAGTGCCGATACCACAGGGTCGAGGGGCAACCCAACCCCCTTGCTGGCAAGCCACAGCGGAGTAATAATCAACATACCGAAAAGCAACGGTGCCGCACCGTTGACACTGGCAATCCACCACGAAGCGAAGCGTAAAGCACGACCGTGGTCGCTATCACTGAGATCGCGCACCATCGCCCCCTCCAGCGTACGCAACTCACGCTCGCGCTCTGCCGACTCACTGATATAGGCACTACTCACGCCACTGACCCCAAGTGCTACTGATGCGCCGAGACAGGCGCTGATAATCACCGATAGATTATCCTCACCACTGAGATAAAAACCAACATTCATCCCCATCAAGGTCAGCGCACCGTCAAAGCCATTGACCACAAAATAACGTCGGGCAATTTTTCCGCTATGGGAGATGTGAAGCCATAAACGTAGTTTTTTGAGCATCAGGCAGGTGTCTCACCATCGCTCGGCTCTTGCGTTATGCTGGAAGTTATTGCCTCGATTTCGTCGATACTGTGCAAGGAACCGCCCAGTTCGTGAATACACTGCTCGATCGCTACAAAGTCGAGATTCTCCCCTTCCACCGAGAGCATCACTGATTCGGTCTTATCATCCACCTCATCGACTTTAACCACGACGCGGTAATCCTTTCCCTGCTCCGCTATCGAAGAGGCAAAATCGATAATGTTAGGGTGTCTCGGTTTCAGGACATCAAGAACCAGACGTTTTAGGATTGCCATGTTATCACCAGCAGTTGATTCATTTCGTGGAGCGGCTCTGGTTGAATAGTAGAGTTCTGTGAGCTGGCGGGCAACAGGAGCAACATGCCTTGTGCATCCTCTGTCTGACGGTGGCGGCCATTTGGGCTATATTCGAGGTATCACCCGTTTGACACCATACCTTATGCCCACTTTCCGCCCATGCACGGTTAGACCCCATGGCTGACGGTCGCATGACTCTCCGGTATGCCGTGCGCCCGTCCGTGATTGGCAAGTACCTCGGCCAGCTCGGCTTTATCCTTGCTCTGCTCACTTGCGTTCCTTTTCTCGCTGCACTGAGCTTTAGCGACTTTGCCATCGCCCTCCGCTATGCACTAGTGATAGCGCTGTTACTGCTCCTTTCCCTGCTGTCAAAAAAGCTGCCGACTCCCGGTCAGTTGCAGCAGAACGAAGCCATGGTGATCGTCGCTCTGGCGTTTCTTCTCTCACCCATGCTCATGAGCTATCCCATGATGGCGAGTGGCTTAAGCTGGGGGGAAGCTGTTTTCGAGGCGATTTCAGCGGTTACGACCACCGGCCTAACGACGCTCTCCAGCATCGAGAGCCTGCCCCGCAGCTTCATGTTTGCCCGCGCCTGGATGCAGTGGTATGGCGGTTTGGGTATCGTCGCCCTTTCTGTCGCCCTGCTGCTTGGCCATCATATTGCCAGCCGTCGGCTGACCGAGCCTGGCGGCAGCAGTGAGGGTCTGGCGACGACCGCTCGCACCTATGCACGGCGTGTCCTAGGCGTCTATCTGATACTAACGGTGCTGGCAGTGTTCCTTCTGCTCGTTCTGGGGCTGACACCCTTTGCCGCCGTGACCCATGCGCTGGCGGCCATTTCCACCGGCGGCTTCTCTCCCAATGATGCAAGTCTGGGCGCGATGGCCCACGGTGGCCAGGCCGTGGCGGTCGTGCTCATTGGCCTGTTCGGTGCCATACCGCTGCATCTCTACTATCGGTTGCGTCAACATCAGCTGCTCCCCACCCTGGGTGATGTCGAGTTGCGGCTGCTGCTGGTCACCTGTCTGCTTGCTGCCCTGTGTCTGTCCCTTCTGCTCTTCAGCCATGGAATGCCATGGAATGAGGCGCTGTATCACGGCACGATCCAGGGGGTCAGCGCACAGACCACCAGCGGCTTCTCCTCGCTCCCTGTTCGCAGCCTGGATGATGACAGCAAGCTTGTGCTCATCATCGCCATGTTCATCGGAGGGGGGCTGGGCTCCACCGCAGGGGGGATCAAGCTGTTGCGGCTGTTGATCCTTCTGCGCCTGCTGCAGCTTCTGCTGCAGCGCATCGCCATGCCCGACCATGCAGTGATGTCGCCCAAGCTTGGTCAGCGAGCCCTGGATGAGACCGATATCCAGGGGGCGCTGATGCTGATCCTGCTGTTTGTCACCGTCAACATTATCTCCTGGTTGATCTTCGTCATTCACGGCTATGCGCCACTTGATGCCCTGTTCGAGGTGGTCTCCGCAACCGGTACGGTCGGCCTCTCCAGCGGCATCACCGGTCCGGAACTGGAACCGCTGCTCCGCGTGGTGCTGTGTGTCGATATGTTGCTCGGCCGGCTGGAAATCGTTGCACTACTGGTACTACTGTATCCCTATAGCTGGCTTGGCCGACGGACGGAAAGCTGATGAGAGCAGTACTAATCGGGGCGGGTTCATTAACGCTGATGACTACGCGGCTGCTGCTAAAGCACGGCCACGAAGTCATCATCATCGACACCGATAAGGCACGGCTGGATGCTTTGGCCACCGAACTCGACTGCGGCTTTCTCTGTGGCGATGGCAGCAAGCCGGCGATCCTGCGCGAGGCCGATCCGGAGCACACTGACCTGCTGTGCTGTCTCACGGGCAATGATCAGACCAATATTCTTGCCAGCCTGGTGGGCCGCTCACTCGGCTTCAAGCGTAGCGTTACGCGTATCGAGGATCCAGAGTTCGAGCATATCTGCATTGAACTGGGCCTGGAGAACACGATCATCCCCGCCCGCACCATAGGCCGCTACCTGGCCGATCTGTTCGAGGGGCGTGACCCGCTGGAACTTTCCACCATGATCCGTGACGAAGCGCGGGTCTTCTCCTTCGTTGCCCGCGAAAGCGATGTCGGCGAACTGCGCCAGCTCCAACTACCGGTTCAAAGCCGAGTGATCTGCATCTACCGGGAAATGAGACTCATCATCCCTGAAAATGAAGAAAAGATCCGCGATAACGATGAAGTGGTCATCATCACCCACCGTAAAAATCTGCCGCAACTAAAAGATCGCTAAAACACCGCACTGACCTGAACAGGCAGGGCTGAGGGGAAAATGGTGAGGGATGATGTGCGCTGCGCTCACGATTAAATATTCACCGCAAAGACGCAGAGGGCGGAGGCACGTAGCACGAATGGTGTTCTTGAAACTTGTAACTTGCAACGAATCAATGCCGGGTGTGGTCGCCCTCTGGCGCTGGCACATCGGCAAAGAGCTGTTCGGCATCCACGGCATCAAACAGGTAGTGACGGTTACAAAACTGACAGCCTGCCTCCACGTTGCCCTCGCTACGTACAATATCCATCACTTCATCATGCCCCATGCTGCGCAGTGCATCGGCCACCCGCTCACGCGAGCAATTGCAATGAAAGGCCACCGGCTGGTGTTCGAAAACACGCACATCCTCCTCATGGAACAGGCGGTGGATGAGTTCCTGTTGCCGCAGCTCAAGGAGCTCACTGTCGGTAATCGTTGCGGCAAGCGTGATGAGCCGGTTCCAATCCTCCTCACCCGCCGTCTCTGCCGGCAACTTCTGCAGCAGCATACCGGCTGCGCGCGCACCATCAGCCGTCAACCACATCCGTGTCGCCAGTTGTTCCGACCGCTCGAGATAATCATCGATGGCATCGGCCACCGAGCTGCCGGTAAGGGCAACAATGCCCTGATAGCGCTTGTTGCCCGGGCCGGGATCGATGGTAATCGCCAAATTCCCGTCGCCAAATCGGCTGGCGAGATCACCGTCCGGCACATTCCCCTCCCAGTGTGCCATGCCGCGCACATGATAGAGCGGCCCCTGCTCATCGTCGCCGTGGCGCGGGCAGCAATCGACCACCAGCATGCTGATGGGCCCATTGCCGCGTACCTGCAGCGTCATCGAGCCGTTGAACTTCATCGTTGCCGCCAGCAGCACACTGGCCACGATCATCTGGCCCAGCGGCTCACGCACCGCATCCGGGTAGTCATGGCGCTCCAGCACGGCCTGCCAAGCCGCATCGAGCTGAACCAGCTCGCCGCGCACCGAAGCCTCTTCAAACAAAAATCGTTGCAGGGTATCTGACATAATCTAAAAAATCTCTTAACGCAAAGACGCAAAGGCCGCAAAGAATTAATAGACCAGGACTCCATCATCCCGGCGGGGTTCAACAAGGCCGATGCTGTTTCGTAGCACAAGTCACCCCGTGCAAGCGGGAATTCCGAGACCTCGCCACATGGATTCCGGCCTGCGCCGGAATGACCATTTAAGAGGTACCTGAAGCATTAACTCCCTTTTGCGCCCTTTGCGTCTTTGCGTTGAAAGCCTTTAACTTTCCAATTTGGACTTGAGCAGCTGGTTGACCTGGCCGGGGTTGGCCTTGCCGCCGGTGGCTTTCATCACCTGGCCGACGAAGAAGCCGATCATCTTGCCACGCTTGTCCGGTTCCGCGGCACGATAGCCCTCCACCTGGGGGGCGTTGTTGGCGAGGATCTCATCGATGATCCCTTCCAGCGCACCGCTGTCGGTGATCTGCTTGAGCCCTTTTTTGTCGATGATGGTGTCAGCATCGCCTTCCCCGTTCCACATCGCCTCAAAGACCTCCTTGGCGATCTTACCGGAGATGGTATTGTCAACGATGCGCCTGAGTATGCCGGCGAGCAGTGCAGCGTCTACCGGTGACTCTTCAATTCCCTTGCCGTCGCGGTTGAGCGCGGCGGAGAGATCGCCCATCACCCAGTTGGCGCAGAGCTTGGCCTCGCCGCCGGAGGCGGCGAGCAGCTGCTCGAAATAATCGGCCATCGCCTTGGAGGCGGTCAAACCGGCGGCGTCCTTGGCGCTCAGCCCCAGCTCCGTGACAAAGCGCTGACGCTTGGCATCGGGCAACTCGGGCAGCGTGGCACGCACCGCTTCAATGTAGTCATCATCCACCTCCACCGGCAGCAAATCCGGGTCGGGGAAGTAGCGATAATCATTGGCCTCCTCCTTGGAGCGCATCGAGCGAGTCTCCCCCTTGTCCGGGTCGAACAGGCGGGTCTCCTGCACCACCTTGCCGCCTGACTCGATGATCGCGATCTGCCGCTCCACCTCGTACTCTACCGCCTTCTCGACAAAGCGAAAGGAGTTGAGGTTCTTGATCTCGGCGCGAGTGCCGAACTCCTGCTGCCCCTTGGGACGTACCGAAACGTTGACGTCGCAGCGGAACGAGCCCTCCTGCAGGTTTCCATCGCAGATCCCCAGGTAAGTGACGATGGAGTGAATCTTGCGCATGTAGGCCGAGGCCTCGGCGCCGGACCGCATGTCAGGGTCAGAGACGATCTCCAGCAGCGGCGTTCCGGCGCGGTTGAGGTCGATGCCGGTCATGCCGTGGAAATCCTCGTGAAGGGATTTGCCTGCATCCTCTTCAAGGTGGGCGCGGGTAATACCGATGGTCTTGCCAATCGTGTTTCCAGCGCCATCCTCCAGTTCGATATCGAGTTTGCCCTTGCCGACAATGGGCAGCTCGAACTGGGAGATCTGGTAGCCCTTGGGCAGGTCAGGATAAAAATAATTCTTGCGCGCAAACACCGAGCGTTTGCCGATCTCCGCATCGACCGCCAGGCCGAACTTCACCGCCATGCGCACCGCTTCCTTGTTCAGCACTGGCAGCACACCGGGCAGCCCCAGGTCCACCGCACAGGCCTGGGTGTTGGGCGCTGCGCCGTAGGCGGTGGAGGCACCGGAAAAGATCTTTGATTTGGTCGCAAGCTGGGTGTGGATCTCACACCCTATTACAACTTCCCATTCCATAAAATCAGTCTCAAGTTTCAAGTTTCAAGTTGCAGTGACAAGCTGGTGAAAGGGCAAGCGAAACTCTTGCGACTTGCCACTGGTCACTCGCCACTGGCCAGTTATGCAAAATCCGCCGGAGCACGCTGGTGCCAATCGGTAGCCATTTGATACCGGTGTGCGACGTTCAACAGCCGTGCTTCGTCAAAGTAGTTGCCTATGATCTGCAGGCCAACGGGGCGCTTGCCGACGAAGCCGCAGGGCACTGACATGCCGGGCAGACCGGCCAGGTTCACGGCGATGGTGTAGATGTCAGCCAGATACATGGCCACCGGGTCGTCACTCTTCTCACCCAGGTTGAAGGCCGGGGTTGGCGCGGTCGGTCCCATGATCACATCGACCTGCTCGAAGGCCTTCTTGAAGTCATCGGAGATGAGCTGGCGCAGCTGCTGGGCCTTGAGGTAATAGGCGTCGTAGTAGCCGGAGGAGAGTGCATAGGTGCCGACCATGATGCGGCGCTTCACTTCAGGGCCGAAGCCCTCACCGCGAGAGCGCTTGTAAAGGTCCTCAAGGTTCTTCGGGTCGGCACAGCGATGACCGAAACGTACCCCGTCCATGCGCGAGAGGTTAGAGGAGCACTCCGCCGGGGCGACCACATAGTAGGTGGGTACGGCAAGGTTGGTGTTGGGCAGGGAGATCTCCACCACCTCAGCGCCAAGCTTTTTGTATTCCTCCACCGCTATTTCGACCGCCTTGGCCACCTCGGGCTCCAGCCCTTCACCGAAATACTCTTTCGGTAAACCGATGCGCAGTCGGCTGATGTCATTGCCGAGGCCAGCGGTGTAATCGGGCACCTCGCGCTCGACACAGGTCGAATCACGCTCGTCAAATCCGGCCATGACGCCCAACATCAGGGCACAGTCCTCGGCGCTACGCGCCATCGGGCCCGCCTGATCCAGCGAGGAAGCGAAGGCGATCATGCCATAGCGTGAGACGCGCCCGTAGGTCGGCTTGAGGCCGGTGATGCCACATAGCGCCGCCGGCTGGCGGATCGAGCCACCGGTGTCGGTACCCGTGGCCCCGGGCGCAAGGCGCGCTGCCACCGTCACCGCTGAACCGCCGGAGGAGCCGCCGGGCACGGCCTCTACATCCCAGGGATTCCTTACCGGACCGTAAAAGCTGGTCTCATTGGAGGAGCCCATGGCAAATTCATCCATGTTGGTCTTACCCAGCATGACCACACCCGCTTCTTTGAAGCGCTGCACCACGGCGGCGTCATACGGCGCGATAAACGGGTCGAGCATTTTCGAGGCGCAGGAGGTGCGCACTCCGTCGGTGCAGAAAATATCTTTATGGGCGAGGGGCACGCCAGTCAGGGGACCCGCCTCGCCAGCCGCGAGGCGACGGTCGGCCTCGCGCGCCTGCGCGAGAGCAAGTTCCTCGGTCACGGTAATGAAGCTGTTGAGCTGCCCGTCATGCGCCTTGATGCGCTCCAGAAAGGCACGGGTCAGCTCCTCACTGGTGAAGTCACCGGCCCGAAGGCCGGTTGCCAGTTCGGCGATGGTTTTGTTGTGCATGATGTAATCCAGTTGCGTTACAAGTTACAAGTTGCAAGTTATTGGGTGGCAAGCTTTTTTGCTTGTAACTTGCCACTTGTCACTTGCTACTCGATTACCTTGGGTACCAGAAACAGACCGTTTTCAACGGCCGGGGCGTGCTGCTGGAAGTGTTCGCGCTGATCCTGTTCGGTGATCACATCTTCACGCAAGCGCTGCGCCATTTCCAGGGGATGCGCCATCGGGGGCACGCCGCTGGTATCGACTGCATTCATCTCCTCGACCAGGTTGAGGATCGTGGAGAGATTTTCGGCGTAGACTGGGATATCTGCCTCGCTGATCGCGAGGCGCGCCAAATGAGCGATATTTTCCACATCGGATTTATCGAGTGCCATGATGACTCCAAGGTAAAGGGAGCAAACTGTCAGAGTTGAAGACTGATCGCGGGTCGCGTGGCAAAATCCTTCCACATTTCAGCCACATAGTCCACCTACACGACGAAAATCCGGCCAAATTCGGCTCATGCTCCCACCTCCACAGCCGATTAAACCCGAATCCGACAGACTGCAAATGCGTAAAAAGAAGAAACTTATCACAGATATGTCCTTGCCCAAAGACCTGCCGGGTTGCTAAATTAGCGTGATCAATTTGTATATCAACTCCGAAATTTAATAAAGCGACGGCAACTATGGGTATATTGGGACGTTTTAAGGGCATGTTTTCGTATGATATCTCCATCGACCTGGGGACAGCGAACACACTTGTCTATGTGCGCGGTGAGGGCATCGTGCTCAACGAGCCCTCTGTGGTAGCCATTCGCCAGGAGGCCGGCCCCAACAGCCCCAAGCGAATCGCCGCCGTCGGTGCAGAAGCCAAGGCCATGCTCGGGCGCACCCCCGGCAACATCGTTGCCATCCGCCCGATGAAGGACGGGGTGATCGCCGACTTCACCATCACCGAGAAGATGCTGCAGCACTTTATTCGCAAGGTGCACGCTGACAAGTTCAAGGCATTCAAGCCCAGCCCACGGGTATTAATCTGTGTCCCCTGTGGTGCCACTCAGGTGGAGCGGCGCGCTATCAAGGAGTCGGCAGGGGGTGCCGGAGCCCGTGAAGTCTATCTGATCGAAGAGCCGATGGCCGCCGCTATCGGTGCCGGCATGCCCATCTCCGAAGCCCACGGCTCAATGGTGCTGGACATCGGCGGGGGTACCACCGAGATCGCGGTCCTCTCCCTTAACGGTGTTGTTTACTCCAATTCTGTACGTATCGGTGGCGATCGCTTCGACGAGGCCATCATCAGCTACATCCGCCGCAATTACGGCACCCTTATCGGTGAGTCCACCGCCGAGCGCATCAAGCACGAAATTGGCTCTGCCTATCCCAGCGCCGAGGTGCGCGAGATGGAAGTCCGTGGCCGCAACCTGGCCGAAGGGGTTCCGCGCAGCTTTACCCTCAATTCCAACGAAATACTCGAAGCACTACAAGAGCCGCTCTCCGGTATCATCAGCGCGGTGAAAACCGGACTGGAACAAACCCCGCCGGAACTGGGTGCCGACATCGCCGAACGAGGTATGGTTCTTACCGGCGGCGGTGCGCTGCTGCGCGACCTGGATCGCCTGCTGGTTGAAGAGACGGGCCTGCCAGTCATCATCGCCGAAGACCCACTCACCTGCGTCGCACGTGGCGGCGGCCGTGCCCTGGAGCTGATGGATGAGCACGGCGGCGACATCTTCGCCCTGGATTGAGTATCAGAGACAACTAGAGAGACGAGGGTAAAGACTCGAGGGTTCGAGTGCCTAAGCGCATTTTTTCATTTAAAACATAACGTTACCATCACGTTTCAGAGGGAAGAGAACAATTAAACCGCTGTTCCTACAAGGCCCGTCGATTTCACTGCGCGCAGGCCTGCTGGTGATTGCCTCCATCGCCCTGATGACCCTCGATCATCGTCAGAATGCCCTCCAGGGGATCCGTGCCACGCTCTCTGTCGTGGTCTACCCGATGCAGTACTTGGTGAATCTCCCCTTCGATATCAGTAACTGGGCCAGTGAGAACCTCAGAACTCGCCGCCTTTTGATCGCAGAAAACAGCGCCTTGCACGCCAGGGAGCTGGAAGTACAGGTCAGCCTGTTGAAGCTGGCCTCTCTAGAACGTGAGAACAAGCGACTTCGCTCCCTGCTGCAATCCTCCAGCCGCCGCTGGGAGCGGGTATTGATTGCCGAGCTGATGTCGATCGACTTCGACCCCTTCAGACACCAAATTCTGCTCAACAAAGGTAGCCGCGACGATGTCTTCGTGGGCCACCCCCTTATCGATGCGGCTGGCGTGATCGGCCAGGTGATTTATGTCTCGCCCATCACCAGCACCGCCATGCTGATCACAGACCCGAGCCATGCTACCCCGGTTCAGGTCAACCGTAATGGCCTGCGCGCAATTGCCGTTGGTACCGGCGAAGCAGCCATCCTCGACATCCCCCACATCCCCAACAATGCTGACATCCAGGAAGGTGATCTGCTGGTGACTTCCGGGTTGGGTCGACGCTTTCCTGCCGGCTATCCGGTGGCCGAAGTCACCACGGTAGAGCGTAATCCGGCCGAGCCTTTTGCCACCATTTCCGCCGTTCCCCTTGCCCACCTTGATAGGGCACAGGAAGTGTTATTGGTGTGGGCGGAGAAGGAAGATGAACCCGAAGAGCACGTTGCACAAGAGGAGCAGGAGGAATGAGCAGTCCCTACCACCGGGGTGGCTGGGTCATAATCATGAGCTTTGGCATCGCCCTGATGCTGACCATGTTGCCCCTGCCTGACTGGGCAGCCTATTGGCGCCCCGAGTGGGCCACCATGGTCTTGATCTATTGGTGCATGGCACTGCCGGAACGTGTCGGCGTGGCCACCGGCTGGGTGGTCGGGCTGTTTCTCGACGTCATCCATGGTGCGGTACTGGGACAGTATGCCCTGGCACTGGCACTCATCGCCTACTTCACCCTCACCCTGCACCAGCGTCTACGGATCTATCCGCTGATACAGCAGTCACTGATAGTACTGCTACTGGTACTCATGCAGCAGCTGCTGATCACATGGATCAGGGGGTTTCTCGGTCAACCCCCGGCAAGTCTGACCCATTGGCTTCCCTCCCTGACCAGCATGCTCCTGTGGGCCTGGATGTTTATTGTTCTGCGTGACCTTCGCCGTCACTTCAGGGTTAACTAGTGCTGCATCTGCAATCTCGCCTGTATAGCCAAACCGTCCTCATCCGTTGGCCCCGCCCTGACTTCCAGGGGTTACGGCGATGAAACGGCGGGGGATGCACCTTAAAAACCCGGAGCGGGAACGCCACCTGTTCTCCGTGCGGGCGCTGATTGTCGCGATTTTCAGCCTGCTGCTGGTGGCTATGCTAGTAAGCCGCATGGCCTATCTGCAAATCCTGCAACATGACCTCTATGCCACCTTGTCGACCAACAATCGGGTTAACGTCCAGCCACTGGCACCCCCGCGTGGACTGATTTATGACCGAAACGGCGTGCTGTTGGCTCAAAACCTGCCGACCTACAGCCTGGAGATCGTGCAGGAGCGGGTCGAGGACATGCAGGCCACACTGGCCGACATCGCCAGCCTGATCGAAGTCAGTGATGAGGACATCGAACGATTCGAGCACGAAATCACACGCCGCCGCCGCTTCGAGGCCGTTCCACTGCGTTTTCGCCTGAGTGATGAGGAAGTGGCGTTGATTGCGGTAAACAGCCACCGCCTGATCGGTGTGGAGATCAATTCCACTCTCACTCGTCACTATCCACTCGGTCCCTTGACTGTCCACTCCGTCGGCTATGTCGGTCGCATCAACGAAAAGGAACTGCGAAGCCTCGACCCATCGAACTACGCTTCCACCAACTACGTGGGAAAGACCGGGGTGGAAAAGAGTCACGAAGTGCTGCTCCACGGTCAGGTCGGTTATCAGCAGGTAGAGACAAACGCCCGAGGCCGCATATTGCGTGTCCTCAATCGCACCTCACCGGTACCGGGACAGAATCTCTATCTCAACATCGACGTCGCCCTACAGCGCACCGCGGAAAGTGCCTTCAACAAAGAACGTGGTGCACTCGTGGCCATTTCGCCAAAAACAGGGGCGGTGCTCGCCCTGGTCAGTGCACCCGCCTATGACCCCAACCTGTTCGTCAACGGCATTTCGCTGTCAACCTATCGTGAGTTGAGCGAATCACCTGATCAGCCATTGTTCAACCGCGCCCTGCGAGGCCAATACCCGCCTGGCTCAACCACCAAGCCCTTTGTCGGTCTGGCTGGGCTTGAGCTCAACAAGATCAAAGCCTGGGACTCGATAGTCTGTCCTGGCTGGTACAGCCTTGAGAACGATGATCATCGATATCGTGACTGGAAGAAAAGGGGCCACGGCCCCATCAGTCTGCATAACGCCATCGTTGAGTCCTGTGATGTCTTCTTCTATGACCTGTCGTTGAACCTTGGCATAGACAATATATCCACTTACCTCAGTCAGTTCGGCTTCGGGGTGAAAACCACTATCGACATCGGTGGGGAGGCCGGCGGGCTAATGCCTACCCGCGAATGGAAACGACGAGTGCGCAAAGAGCCGTGGTTTCCGGGAGAGACCCTGATTACCGGCATCGGCCAAGGCTTCGCCCTTGCCACACCACTTCAGTTGGCCAGCTCTACCGCCACCCTAGCTTCTGGAGGCAAGCGAATGAAACCACTCGTGGTCAAGACCATCGAAGATCCAGTCAGTCAGGAGCATCATTCGCTCCCGCCGATGCTACTCAACGAAGTCGCCATCAAAGATCCGGGCAACTGGCGTCGCATCGAGCGGGCCATGACCAGCGTGGTGCATGGGCCGAAAGGGACGGCCAGGCGTATCAGCGCGGGCCTGGATTACACCATAGCCGGCAAAACCGGTACCGCACAGGTCTTCACCGTCGCTCAGGATGCCCAGTACGATGCGGAAGAGCTCGCCAAGCGTCTGCACGACCATGCACTGTTCATCGCCTTCGCCCCGGCGACAGACCCCGAGATCGCCGTTGCGCTGATCGTTGAGAACGGCGGCAGTGGCAGCGCTGTCGCCGCGCCCATTGCCAGGGAAGTGATCGACAGTTATATGCACGGCACGAGAGAATAGGGTTAATCATGCTAGTTAGCGATGTCTCGACCAGTAACAGCCTGCTACGCCGTTTTCACCTCGATCCGCCGTTACTGGCCGGCTTGCTGCTGCTCGCCGCCTCCGGGCTGGTCATCATTTACAGCGCCAGCGGCCAGGATATGGCCATGATTTGGCGCCAAGTGACTCGCCTGACGGTCTCTTTTGGCGTGATGCTACTGCTGGCGCAGGTGGCCCCGGATACGCTAATGCGCTGGACCAAGTGGATCTTTGGCATTGGCCTGATTATGCTGATCGCCGTATTGATCCTCGGTGTCACCGGCAAAGGTGCGCAGCGCTGGTTAGCGATCGGCGGCATCCGTTTTCAGCCCTCAGAGTTGATGAAACTGGCGGTACCGATGATGGTGGCCTGGTACCTGGCGGAAAAATCGCTGCCGCCACGACCTAGTCACCTGCTGCTTGCCGGGCTGCTGGCCATCATTCCGACCTTACTCATCGTCAAGCAACCCGATCTCGGTACCGCGCTGCTGATCGCCAGCTCCGGATTCTTCGTACTGCTGTTCGCCGGATTACAGTGGCGCCTGATCGGTACCGCCGCCTTGCTTGCCGTGCCCCTTGGGTGGCTGATGTGGGAGTTCGGCATGCACAACTACCAGCGGCAGCGCGTACTCACCTTCCTCAACCCCGAGAACGACCCCCTCGGCGCCGGCTACCATATAATTCAGTCGAAGATCGCCATCGGTTCAGGTGGGCTCTACGGCAAAGGCTGGCTCAACGGCACCCAATCCCACCTGGAGTTCCTGCCCGAGCGACATACCGACTTCATCTTTGCCGTTTATGGTGAAGAATTCGGCCTGATGGGTATCATCTTCCTGCTTGCGCTGTATCTGTTCATCGTGCTGCGGGGCCTCTACATCGCCAGCCAGGCGCAGGACACCTTTGCACGCCTGCTGGCGGGAGGCCTCACCATGACCTTCCTGGTCTATGTCTTTGTCAACATCGGCATGGTCAGTGGCCTGTTACCCGTGGTGGGCGTGCCTCTGCCCTTGATCAGCTATGGAGGCAGCTCCATGGTGACCTTGATGGCGGCATTCGGTATGCTGATGTCAGTACACACCCATCGCAAACTATTGAAGAACTGATTATCGTGAAGCATCGTTACCTTGCACTGTTATGTCTACTGTTCAGTTCACCACTGTTAGCCCAGGGGTTTGGCGGAGAGCATGAAAAGGATATTGCGGCGTTCATCGAGCGCATGGTCAGCGAGCACCGTTTCTCTCAACGAGAGTTAAAACAGCTATTCTCCCAGGTCGAGCACAAAGCGAGCATCATCGAGGCGATCACCCGCCCTGCCGAAGCCAAACCGTGGTATCGCTATCGCCCCATCTTCCTTACCGAACAGCGCATCAGCGGCGGTGTGACATTCTGGCAAACGCATGCTCCCTTGCTAGAGCGTGCCGAAAAAGAGTATGGCGTACCGGCCCACATCATTATCGCGATCATTGGCGTGGAAACCTTTTACGGGCGGCACAAGGGCAACTACCGGGTAGTTGATGCCCTGAGCACACTCGGTTTCGACTACCCGCCACGAGGTAATTTTTTCCTGAGCGAGCTGGAACACTTTCTGCTGATGGCCCGTGAGGAGAGGCGCGACCCTGTAGATTTCCTCGGCTCCTACGCCGGCGCCATGGGTATGCCCCAATTTATTCCCAGCAGCTTCCGCGCCTACGCGGTCGATTTCGACGGCGATGGAAAACGTGATTTGTGGAGCAATCACGCCGACATCATCGGCAGCGTTGCCAACTATTTCGCTCGGCACCACTGGCGCAGCGGCGATCCGGTTGCCGATCGCATCACGCGAAAAACGGCTGTGCCACAGCCACTGCTGGAAAAGGGGCTGCGCCCCACCCTCACCCAGAGCGAACTCAAGGCCGTCGGGATCACACCGCCCACTCCCCTCAACAAGGACGAGACGGCATCACTTCTGGCCCTCGATAGCGCAGAAGGGCAGCAGGAATACTGGGTGACCCGGCACAATTTCTACGTCATCACCCGCTACAACCGCAGTCCCCTATATGCCATGGCGGTCTATCAACTCGCCGAGGCGATCCGGACCTCCCGGGCCGCGAGCCGGGATCTGGGCGCCAATACACCGGGGTAAACCATGAGTGTCCGCCGACAGCACCCTCGACTGCCTCTCCTTGCCGCCCTGTCGGCAACACTGCTCATCTCTGCCTGCAGCGTTAATGAAACGCGAGATAGTGGTCCGAGTCAGCCGATCAACCTGACCCATGTGCCCGATGCGGTACCACGACACGAGCCGCGTACCCGTGCCGGGAACCCCCCGACTTACGTCGTGTTGGGCAAACGCTATTATCTAATGAAAAGCAGCAAGGGCTACCAGGAACGCGGACTCGCCTCCTGGTACGGCAAGAAATTTCATGGCCGCAAGACCTCTAATGGCGAGATTTACGACATGTATGCCATGACGGCCGCACATAAGACCCTGCCAATCCCCAGTTACCTGCAGGTGACCAATCTGAAGAACGGCAAGCAAGTGGTGGTACGTGTCAACGACCGCGGTCCCTTCCACGAAAACCGAATTATCGACCTCTCCTATGCCGCAGCCAGCAAGCTCGGCATTGCCCAGAGCGGCACGGGTATGGTGCAGATCCGCGCCATAGAGCCCGGGCAGCCACCCGGCCAGTCAAAGCAGGTTGCAAGCAACCG
>JBFFNE010000018.1:0-43027 GCA_041563315.1 Thiohalomonadaceae bacterium | reverse complement strand
CGCCGCCTCCACCAACACCAAAGCCTTAACTATTTAATAGTTAAGGCTTTTTTTATTTCTTAAGTTCAGTAATGGGCATCAGTGGTCAATATGTTGTGTCTTATCCCCCTCTCTTCAGCCATGGCCAGCCCGATGTGGCACGTGTGGACAGTTTTATCTCCAGCCATCGCGGCGCCCCGGCACGCTGCGGGGGTGTACCGTACGCCACCATCAGTCACGGGTACAACGCCCTGTGGATGCGAAGGAACTGACCACGAGAGAGGGTTGAGAAAACGCGCGCAGAACTGCGCCATGGCTATAGCTCCCATTACAGGAGGTTTGGTACACTCTTTTGCAAAATGCTTCTCTATAAGCTTGTTTCCACAAAAAAATAATGCCTATTCTGCCGCGACACCACCTTTTTGTATTTGCCTGGACTCTGCTGATGAGCAGTGGCGTTCAGGCCGAGATCTACAAGTTCGTTAGCAACGGAGTTGTCACCTATAGCGAAAATAAACCGAAGGACGACATTTTCGAAAGCCTGCAACCGAATTGTCTCCTTTCATACATCGGTTGTGAGATGGCCCACTCCGACTGGCGCCATGTCAAACTCAACCACCAGGCTTATCGCGATTTGGTCACACAGAGTGCCCGCGACCATGCCGTTGATGCTGCCCTTATCCGTGCGGTGATCCATGCTGAGTCCAACTTCAACCACCAGGCAATATCCAGGGCTGGTGCCGAGGGACTGATGCAGCTAATGCCCGCTACACAGAAGTTGCTGCAGGTCAGAAATCCCTTCAATGCCAGAGAGAATATCGACGGAGGTACCCGGCTATTGAAACAGCTGCTGGAGAAATACAACGACAACATCCGGCATGCTACTGCTGCCTATAACGCTGGAGAGGCCGCGGTGCAAAAATATCAAGGTATCCCACCCTATAAAGAGACCCGGAACTATGTAAAGCGGGTGGAGCAGTTATATTCGCGTTATCGCAGTGTCATTGAGTGGTCGCACAACTAACCGGGACTACATCGGTTACATATCCTTTTCGTCCCATTCGCAGCACAGCGCACTATTTAACATACTGTAACGTCCAGTTAATGATCTCTCTGGCTAGTGCATCGTTGGCGCGTCCGAAAGCCTCGACCACCGCAGGTACCTGATCGCCATTCACCTCTTCCTTGACGCTAAATCGCCTACTGGCAATGGTCTGCTTGCTGGCGGTGTTCACCAGATGTGCGTCCAGGCGGATGACCACTTCAGCTTCACCCGCACCGTACTCAACCTGGAATGCGCGCAGCACCCCGCCAAGCTCGACTTCAGCCGGCAACCGGGCAGCAGAGCTGCTGAGCTGTGTCACACGTCCATCGTTGTGAAAGGCATCAAGCAGATGTTCGCGCCACAGAACCGGTGCGGGCGAACTCCAGCGGGCGCCCTGGTAGACACTGATTCGATTACCCTCCGGCACGACCACGATTCGCGTACTGCTCAGGAGATCCATTGCGAATGGGCGGTTGATGCGCAACGAGGTGTCAGCGGGCTCACCCTGACTAACACCAATTGATGAAGGCGGCAGTCGATAGATATCCTGTGGCAGTGACGCGGGAAGGATGCTGCAGGCGCTCAAGCCTGCAGCAATACTCAGCAACCACACCCATCGGAAAGGTGGCAACAATGGGCTCATGGTTGAAACTCCCTTATCGGCTCACGGCTGAACAGATAGCTCCCCGGGTCCTGGTCGAATCGCTGGACCACATCGCGCAGTACGGCCATCGTCCTGCGCAGTTCCTCCAGCGCCGGGCCAATATCGTTAAGTCCTTGCAGACTACCCGCCAGGGCATCCTCATTTTCGTGCAACAGCCGCTCCAGGTTGGTAGTGGTCCTCTGTAATGATGTGGCGGCTTCGGCGCCGCTCGTCATCAATGTTACTCCCTGATCACCGACCAGAGCATTAAGCCGATGCACCAGCTGTTCGGCCTCCTCACTGAGCCTGGACAGGCTCTGCAGACCAAGGCGAATCTCCGCGCCTTGGCCGGCAAGGACGCCGCTGAACTCACTGAGGTTCTCAAGGCTGCGCGAGAGGTGTACCGCATTCTCTTCCGAAAGGACTCTGTTGCTGTTCTCAAACAGGACGGAAATGTCCTCGAACAGCTCCGTGAGAGAGCCAGTCAAGCGGGCAATTTGCGATGGTTTAGCGATAATTTTCGGCACTCCGCCGTCATCACCTTTGAGAGGTGGGCTCTCCACTGAACCGCCGATCAACTGGATCTCGGATGCCCCTGTAATATTGGCCAGGATCAGCTCAGCGCTGGTGTCTTCCTTGATAGGGGTCGTACTGGCAACCCGAATGCGGGCGATCACCTGGCGCGGATCGGTAGGATCGATCTCTATCCATTCGACCGCCCCCACATGAATACCGCTATAGAGAACGCGGCTACCTATCGACAGGCCGGTAACCGACTCGCGGAATATGATATCGTAAACATCGTAGTCCTCTGCAGGACCGATCTTTGCCAACCACAATACGAACCACATCGCCACGGCGAACACTGCCACGGTGAACACACCAATCAAGACATAGTGCGCTCGCGTTTCCATTTAGCGGACCTCCCCGGTAATATTGACGGCCTGTTGCACAGCGCGACCGCGAGGGCCATGGAAGTAATCATGGACCCACGGGTCATCATTCATGGCCACTTCTTCGAGGGTGCCACTGATTAGTACGCGCTTGTGGGACAAAACCGCGATACGGTCGCAAGTGGCGTATAACGTGTCCAGATCATGGGTGACCAGAAATACGGTAAATCCGAAGGCGTCGCGCAGTGTCAATAATAGCCGGTCAAAGGCGGCGGCGCCGATAGGATCGAGTCCACCGGTAGGCTCGTCAAGAAACAGCAATTGGGGGTCCAGCGCCAACGCCCGCGCCAGGGCAGCGCGCTTGACCATGCCGCCAGACAGCTCCGCCGGATAGAGAGAACCGGACTCCGGCGGCAAACCGGTCAGCGCCAGTTTTACCCATGCCAGTGATTCGGCATCGACGCGCGACAACCCTGCATGCTCGATAAGCGGCAGGGCGATATTCTCGATGGTAGTGAGGGACGAAAACAGCGCGCCCTTCTGGAACAACACACCACTGCGTCGTTTGAGTTCAGCCCCCCGCCGTCCGGACGCTCCGTACAGATCCTCACCAAGAAAACGTATCTCTCCAGCGGCCGGGCGCTGCAGTCCTATAATGCTGCGCAGCAGCACTGACTTACCCGTCCCCGATCCGCCCACCACACCAAGGATCTCGCCACGATAGAGGTCCAGGTCCAGCCCCTCATGCACCACATGGGAACCGAAACGGTTACTCAGTCCGCGCACTTGAACGAGCGGGCTGGAGTGCGTTTTATCACTCATCCGGCTCACCAGCCAACTTCCATGAAAAAGAGTGCTGCCACGGCATCCAGCAGGATCACCATGAAGATCGATTGCACCACACTCGAGGTCGTGTGCAGACCAACAGATTCAGCGCTGGCGCCCGCCTTGAATCCCTCAAGGCAGCCAATCAGTGCGATGATGAAAGCAAACAACGGCGCCTTGACCAGCCCAACCCAGAAGTGTCGAAGCGGCACCGTGTTAATGATCTCCAGATAACGTGTGACGGGGATATCGAGTGTCAAATACGAAACGACACCCCCACCGGCCAGCCCCGAGATAACGGCAATGAAGCTCAGCAGGGGCAATGTCAGCATCAACGCAAACAGCCGGGGAAGCACCAGCAGCTCAATCGGATCCAGGCCCTGGACGCGCAATGCATCGAGTTCCTCGTTCGCCTTCATCGAGCCAATCTGCGCGGTGAAGGCGCTGGCGGTGCGCCCGGCCAGCATGATCGCAGTGAGCAACACCCCGAATTCACGCAAGAACGAATAGGACACCAGATCCACCGTATAGATGGTGATGCCGAAATCAGCGAGCACCGTAGCGCCTAGCAGGGCCACAACCGCACCAACCAGGAATGTAAGCAGCGCGACAATGGGCACGGCATTCAAACCGATTTGTTCGATATGATTGACAAGCGCGGTGACTCGCCAGCGCCGTGGCCGCGGCAATATGCCAAGGAGGGTTAATAATGTCCGTCCCATGAAATCCAGCAGCGTGACCACATTGAGCCACACATCCTCCGTCGCACGTCCTATGTGCGCCAGGATGTCGCCAAATGCATAGGCGCGTTTGCGTATCTCAAGAGGTGGCTGTTGCAGTGCTTGACCCACGGCCTGGATCAGGTCGCGTCGTTCTGCAGAAAGGCCCGGCGCGGACTCAGGCAAATTTTGCAGCCGCTCGCTCCCCAGCAATCCGGCAAGGAGTGAGGCACCGGAGGTATCTAGCGCGCCGAGTCCCTCAAGGTTGAGCCGCACGGCCCCCCCCTCTCCCAACGAGAGACTCGCCACAAATTTTCGCAGCGCAGGGTAATGGGGTAGCGTCCAGTCGCCGGTAACGGTGAGACATGCGCCATCCGGCGTCTTATCCAGGCTCAGTCGACCCGGTGATGGTGCAGGGCCATTCATTACTTTGCTCTCACCCGATGTAGACGCATGTGCGGACATGGTTTCCTGCGATGCTTACGCCATCCTGTGGCTTAACACTGGAACTCAAAACCGGCCCTCACCCAAAGCGCCTCTGCCAATCATAAAAAGAATAGGCATCGGACCCTCGGCTTTCCATGCAGACAAGAGAAGTCCAAAAAAAGCCCCAGACTCCTCACCCCCGACAAACTCGGGCCGCGCCCAGTATTGCGGCAGGCGGACACAGCGCACTGGCAGAGAGAAACAAGCAACCCATGGCAGTCTGCTGGAAGTCGCCGAAACTACCTATATTCCCAACGACCGTCTGAACCAAGAGCGTATTCCACATCGACTGCGACCTCACTGAGATCTGGGGGAATGAAAGCAGACGCTTCTATAACAAGGCTCATCAGCAAACAGAAACCGACAGACTTAGAGGGTGTATTATTGCTTTTCATGACGCTCCCCCTTCTCCTCTAAGATGAAACCCCAGTTGAAGTCGGCATGAGGGAGCGACCTACTGCCTTACGTGAAGTACACCACATGGCTGGCAACCAGCTTTAGACGGTGAGATCGCACGTTTACACCATCCCGCCTGATTTCATGGCCTGCGGAATGACCGCAAAGCAATCATTAGCTGAACTCAACCGTAATACTCCGGCTCATTTCCCGCTTTCCATTTGATATTGCAGCCCAGGCTCGGGATCTGTTCTTCAGGAAGAGGCTGATTCGCCAGCAGCGCTTTGATCGCATCGGTGAGATCAGCACCGCTCACCGGCTGCTCGTTACCGGGACGGGCAGCGTCGAACTGGCCCCGATAGGCCAGCTTGTGATCCGAGTCGAAGAGGTAGAAGTCGGGGGTGCAAGCGGCGCGATAGGCCTTGGCAGTGTCTTGGGTTTCATCATAGAGGTAAGGGAAATGGATGGCATATTCGCGAACAAATCCCCCCATTTTCTCTGGACTGTCGTCCGGGTAGTTGGCCACATCATTGCTGTTGATGGCCACAAAACCGACACCCTTTTGTTGAAACTCATCACCCACCACCGCCAGCTGTTCTGCAATAAGTTTAACAAAGGGACAGTGATTGCAGATGAAGGCGACCACCAGCGGCTTGCCGGCAAAATCACTCAGGCTGATGGTGTTACCCGTAGCCGGTTCGGGAAGTGAAAATTCAGGCGCGGATGTGCCCAGTTCAAGCATCGTCGATGGTGTACGTGCCACGATTAACCTCCGTTGATTCAGTCCAGGGAAATGGCGTCGAAATCCCTCACCTGGGGATGAGACGCATTGGGATCGAGGGTTTCGGCCTCCCGCACCAGCCAACGGGTGTGCATGCCGGCGGTACAGGCGGCATCGAGCTCTTCGACGATGTCGGAGAGAAACAGGATATCCCCTGCCCGCACGCCGATCTCCGAGGCGATGATCTCGTAGGAGGAGGTCTCGCGCTTGTGCCCGATGCGGGTGTCGAAATAACCGCTGATGAGGGGGGTCAGATCACCGTAATCACTGAAGCCGAAAAGCAACTTCTGCGCGTGTACGGATCCTGATGAGTAGACATAAAGCCGAATCCCCTTTTCACGCCAGGCACGGAAATTCCGCACCGCATCCTCATAAAAGTGACCGGTAAAATCGCCGCTGCGGTAGCCATTTTCCCAAATCATCCCCTGCAGGGTTTTCAGCGAGGTGATCTTTTTGTCCTCCTCGATCCAACGCAGCAGTTGCGCAATCGCTTCCTCGAGGGAGAGCTCCCGGCCCACCTCGCGAGCCACCGCATCGAGTTGCTCCCTGACGGCCGGCTCATCTGCATGTACCGCGACATAGTCCGCCAGATGTTCGCGGGCGTAGGGAAACAGCACATCCTTGACGAAGGAGAGCGATGAAGTCGTCCCCTCGATGTCGGTCACGATCGCCCGGATCATGCGCTCTGCGCCACAAACTGATCGAAGCTGGGGATGCGGCTGGCGATCTCGCTGCCGGTGAACTCACCGACCCAACCCTCGGGAATGATGAACAGGCGGATGCATTTGAAGTCAGGATTCTCGCCCATGTCGAACCAGTGGGTCACCTGGGCCGGCACGCTGATCAGATCGCCCTGCTCACATAGCACAAGATAGACCTTGTCTCCGACGTGCAGGTAGAAGAGCCCTTTGCCATCGACAAAGAAACGCACCTCAAAATCACCATGAGTGTGTTCAGCGAGGAACTTTTGGCGCATTTCCGCCTTTTGCGGATGGGTCGGCCCAAGGCTCACCACATCCACGGACTGAAAGCCGTATTCCTCGGTCAGTCGCTGCACATCGGCAGCATAGGCCGCGAGAACGTCCTCCTGCCTCGCCCCTGCAGAGAGCGGCGTGGCGGCCTGCCAGCGCTCGAAACGGACACCTATCTCGGCAAGCGTGCCGGTGATGGCGTGATGATCGCGCTCGATTTCACCCAACGGATTCCCTGTTTCATCATATACGGCAAGACGGCTCATGATCGGCTCAACCTCTGCATGGTCATTTCACATTGAAAAAGAAATTCGAAGGCCTCGATATGGCGCAGTGCTTCGGCCATGGTCCGCCCCCAAGTATAGAGTCCGTGGCCCGCGATGAGGTAACCGTAGATAGGGGAATGCCTGTCCATCCAGGCATCAACCTCGGCGGCAAGACGGGAGATGTTCTGGTCATTGGAGAAAATCGGCACGATAATCGAGGTCTCGTGGGTCTCCACGCCGGCAAACGCTTTGAGCAATTCGTAGTCCTGAAACACGATTTGCCCTTCACCCAGGCGCGACAACACCGTGGCATTGACCGAATGAGTGTGTAGCACCGCGCCAACACCCTCGAAGCGTTTGTAGAGCGCCGTGTGCAACAGCGTTTCGGCGGAAGGGCGCTGCCGTGCGTCAAGAGCCTGCCCCTCCTCATCGATGAGCATGATCGCTTCCGGAATCAGCTCCCCTTTGTGGTAGCCGGATGCCGTGATGGCAATATGGCCGTTGGCAAGCCGTGCAGAAAAATTACTGCTGGTGGCAGGCACCCATCCCTTGCTGTTGAGAAAAACACCCGCCTTGATGATCTCAGCCGTCTTGCGCTGAAACTCTTTGTTGTTAGCATGCTCTGCGACGCTCACAACGCTCCCCCATTAAGTAATTTTCCCGAATAGTAACGGGCAGCACTGGCCGCGGCAAGCATCGCAGGGCATCACAACATGGCAAAGAAATCTGCCATCACGGGAACAAAACGCTCACGGTCGACGAGGAAGGCATCGTGCCCCTGCAGTGATGGCAAGGCATGGAAGGTCACATCGAGTCCGCTCTCGGTCAGCAACGAGGCAACCGTTTGTTGCTGGTGGAGTGGGAACAGTACATCAGTCTCCACACCAACCACCAGCGCCTTCTTGCCCGCTGCCAGTTCTGAGAGGGCAATCAACCGTTCCGTGTGATCCTCCAGATCGAACCAGTCCATGGCCCGCGAAAGGTAGAGGTAGGAGTTGGCATCGAATCTGCCGACGAATTTCTGCGCATTCGCCTCAAGGTATCCCTCAATCTGGAACTCACCCGCGAACGGCTCACGTTGCTGCTCCTGCTCATGGATAATGTCGCGCCCAAAGCGCTCATCCCATTCCATGGCCGAGCGATAGGAGATCAGCCCCAGTTTGCGGGCCAGGCGCATTCCCAGCACCGGCTCCCTGTCTGGCGGATAGTTGCCGTCCATCCATGCCGGATCAGAGCGAATGATCTCACGCTGCAGCGAGCGAACACCGATGGCAAAGGGACTGGCTTTGGCGGCGGAACAGAGACTGACCAGATTATCCGTCTCCTCAGGATAATGTACCGCATAAGCCAGCGCCGTCATGCCTCCCAAGGAGGCGCCTACCACTGCGCGTGTCCGCGGAATTTTCAGTGCCCGGATCACCGCCCTGCCAGCGGCAGCAATATCCTCCACAGTGAGTGCAGGAAAATTCAGGCGATAAGATTCGCCACGCCGGGGATCGATAGACGCCGGTCCGGTGGAACCGAAACAGCTACCCAAGGAATTAACGCAAATGACATAAAAGCGATGGGTATCCAGCGGCTTGCCAGGACCAATCATAAACTCCCACCAACCAGGCGTCGGGTCATCCGGCGAGGAAGCGGCATGCGCCGATGGAGACAAGCCGGTAAATAGTAATATGGCGTTGTCCCGTTCCTCATTAAGCTGCCCCCAACACTCATAGGCAATCTCTGCCTCAGGAAGCTCTCCACCACGGTGCATCGCCAGAGGACCTTCCAGCTTTACAAAACGGGTGGCACTTCGCGGGCTGAACTCTTCAGCCCGGCTGACCGGGATTGCACGCTCTACTGACTGCCACACGGTATTCGCTTTCCTGTCTTGTTCTTGCCGCAAAGCCGCCTATTCTCCCAAACGTCTGAGCGAAAGTGTAGTTATCGATAAAATTCATACCAATCATAAGGTTAATGAATTTTCTGTGATATGCTGCTTGCATGCGTTTGATCGAAGTCATAGCCGATGTCGGCCACCGGGAAGCTATCATTCGCCTCGCTCGACAGCATGAGGCGCTGGATATCTGGACCGGTCATGAAGACGAGGAAGGCCGCCAAGCAGTGCGAATCCTCATCCCTGTTAGCCGCTATCCTGCGTTACTCGATGACCTGGAGGGCCGGCTTCATACCAGCGGCAATGCCCGCATTGTTGTGTTTCCTGTTGAAGCCACATTACCGCGTGTTGAGGAAAAGCCCTCCGAAGACAAGGAAAAAAGTCCGACTACCACAGCGCGGGAGGAGCTCTTCAAAGAGGTATCCCAAGGGGCACGACTCGATGGCAACTTTCTGTTGCTTGTGGCGCTCTCCACCATCGTTGCAGCGATAGGCCTGCTGGAAAACAACGTGGCAGTGGTAATCGGCGCGATGGTCATTGCCCCACTACTCGGTCCCAACATGGCACTTGCACTTGGCACCGCCTTGGGTGATACCGATCTGATGTGGCGTGCATTAAAGACCAACCTTACAGGCGTGCTGCTCGCCTTTGCCATCTCCCTGCTAATAGGCCTGTTCTGGCCAATGCAGGTATTGAGCACTGAGCTGCTCTCTCGAACCGATGTCGGCATCGCCGGTATTGTGTTAGCCCTGGCCTCTGGAGCCGCCGCGGTACTGTCGCTTACCACCCGTATCTCTAGCGTATTGGTGGGTGTCATGGTGGCCGTTGCCCTGCTGCCGCCCACGACCACGATGGGCTTGATGGTAGGCAGTGGCAAATTCGACCTGGCGATGGGTGCAGGCCTGTTGCTGGCAACCAACATCGTCTGCGTTAACCTGGCCGCCAAGCTGGTTTTCCTCTACAAGTCGGTAAAACCACGCACCTGGCTGGAGCAGCAAAAGGCCCGCCAGTCCATGACCGCCTACATCGTGCTATGGCTGATCACGCTGTCGATCCTTATTGCCATCATCACTATTCGCCATACATTCTGAGCCGTGCCTCAGCCATACGCCTCGTCTTCACGCATCGCTTTGAGCTCGATACCGCGCTTTGCCAACAGTCCACCAGTACGATAGAGGTTGTGTGCCAGCACCTGTGGTGCGCCCACAATGTGCAACAGCGGGACACGAGAGCTTAGTAGACGCACAATATTGAGCGCATGGGTTGCCGCCACACCATCCTCGATATCCAGTTCATCCAGCTCCAACACCGTAATGTGTGGCAGGTGTTGCACCCATTGCTCCAGCACCGCGCCGTTGGAACGTCTCAAGTCTCCGCATAGGATAAGAGTGTGACCGGTGTTTGTTGCAGTCAGTTCTGCAGAGAGGGGAAAATATTCCATTCCCCTGATGTGGGGCACAATAGATGAGAGTGCAAGTACGGATTATCTTTCCATGCGAGATGTGAGATTTTGAATGATCCGATCAGCCTCAGGATGATGCTGCAAAGCCCGTGCATGATGCAAATGCTCCTGGGCAACGGCGATTTCATCCTCCTGCAATGCAACCTCTGCCAGCAGACAGTGCACCAAAGCACGGTCATTTTCCGTACGCAATGGGCCACTGGCAGCCACCAGCAGATGCACCTTGGCTGCGGCAAAACGTGTGTCGGCCATATCGATGACCCCTTTTAGCCAGTGGTAGTAGGCCAGACTCTCCGCATTAAGCAAGTTGGGCCAGCGCACCAAAGTCAGCGAATAGCGTACCTCCGCGAGCTCACCGCGGCGAAAGGCGCGAAAACCATACCAGATGCTGCCATGGCGAAATACATCCCAGATAAGCCAGAGCCCGACAACGGCAAAGAGTCCTGCCAGGGGCGCTACGTTGAAACCGAGGTAAAGACTGCAAAGCAGTACCAGCAAGGCAATCAGCAGACGGCTGTCCGGGCTGTATTCATGGACGATACGATAGACGGTATTGATAAGCGTCCCCTTTACTCAACATGAAATGTTCACTGATTTTTTATGTGGCGACTTGGTGATTCTTTTATATACAAAAAAGGGGCCTTACAGCCCCTTTTTCCTGATTACCTTGCGGAACTTATTCCGCGGTAACCGCTTTCATGCTCAGACGGATACGACCCTGCTTGTCGATCTCCAGGACCTTGACCTTGACCATGTCTCCTTCCTTGAGCTTGTCACTGACCTTCTCGACACGTTCATCGGAAATCTGGGAGATATGGACCAGCCCATCCTTACCCGGCAGGACATTAACAAAGGCGCCGAAATCCATCAGCTTGGAGACACGACCTTCGTAAACCATACCTACCTCGACATCGGCCGTCAGTTGCTCGATACGTGTCTGAGCCTCCTTGCCGGCAGCACGATCAACGGAGGCGATCTTCACCGTGCCGTCATCGCTGAGGTCAATGCTTGCCCCCGTCTCCTCGGTGATGGCACGGATGGTTGCACCACCCTTGCCGATAACATCGCGGATCTTGTCCGGATTGATCTTGATGGTGATGTAGCGCGGGGCGTAGTCGGACATCTCTTCACGCGGCTTTTCAATAACCTTGGTCATCTCGCCGAGGATGTGCAGACGCCCTTCTTTTGCCTGTTCCAGCGCGGCATCCATGATCTCCTTGGTAATGCCGTCAATCTTGATATCCATTTGCAGCGCGGTAATACCGTCTTGAGTACCGGCCACCTTGAAGTCCATGTCGCCGAGGTGATCCTCGTCACCGAGAATATCGGTAAGGACGGCAAATTTGTCGCCCTCCTTGATCAGGCCCATGGCAACACCGGCAACCGGCGCCTTGACCGGAACACCGGCGTCCATCATAGCCAGGCAGCTACCGCAGACGCTGGCCATGGAGCTGGAGCCGTTAGACTCGGTGATTTCGGAAACCACACGCACGGTGTAGGGAAAATCATCTACGCTCGGTATCACGGCGGCTACGCCACGCTTGGCCAGACGGCCGTGGCCAATCTCGCGGCGCTTGGGGCTGCCGACGCGGCCGGTTTCACCGACACAGAACGGAGGAAAATTGTAATGCAGCATAAATTGCTCTTTACGCTCCCCTTGCAGCGCATCGATGATCTGAGCATCACGTGCTGTGCCCAGAGTCGTCACCACCAGTGCCTGGGTCTCACCACGAGTGAACAGAGCGGAGCCATGGGTCCGCGGCAGCACACCAGTACGAATCGTGATGGGACGAACAGTGCGCGTATCGCGCCCGTCGATGCGCAGCTCGCCAGAGATGACACGGCCCCGAACGACTCTCTTCTCCAGGCTTTCTATCGCCTCGCGCACCTTGCCTTCATCGTGCGGCTGTGCAGCATCTTCGGCACACAGCTTGGCGATAACGGCGGAACGAATTTCATTGAGACGACCATAACGGGCCATCTTTTCGGTGATCTGGTAGGCCTCGGTAAAGGCGGCCTCGGCTTCGGCGGCAACCGCATCAGCAACAGAGGCATCATGCTCTGGAGCCTGCCAGTCCCACGCCTCGACAGAGGCCGCCGCAGCAAATTCTTTTACCGCGTTAATAACGGTCTGAATCTGTTCGTGACCGAACATAACCGAACCGAGCATAACTTCTTCGCTCAGGCAGTCAGCCTCGGACTCGACCATGAGGACGGCATTTTCGGTACCCGCAACCACTAGGTCCAGCTTAGACTCAGTCAGCTGTTCCATGCCCGGATTGAGCACGTAATTGCCATCAATATAACCGACACGGGCAGCACCGATAGGACCGTTGAAGGGAACACCGGAGACCGCAAGGGCCGCCGATGTACCAATCATGGCAACGATGTCAGGATTGATCTGCGCATCCAGTGAGATGACGGTGCAGATGACCTGAACTTCGTTGGTGAAGCCTTCGGGAAAGAGTGGCCGGATGGGGCGATCGATCAGGCGGGCAGTGAGGGTTTCGTTCTCACTAGGACGACCTTCACGACGGAAAAAACCACCGGGGATCTTGCCCGCGGCGTAGGTTTTTTCCTGGTAGTCGACGGTCAGCGGGAAAAAATCCCGACCTTCCACACCCTGTTTCGCAGCGACCACCGTTACCAGGACGACGGTATCGCCCATGCTGGCCATTACAGCACCACTGGCCTGGCGAGCGATTTCGCCAGTTTCCAGGGTTACCGTGTGCTCCCCATACTGGAACTCTTTCTTGACAGGCGTCACAGTTGATTCCTTTTTGGTTTTTTACTTACGTAAGCCGAGGCGCGAGATAACTGAACGATAACGCTCGACATCCTTCTTCTTCAAATAGTCCAGCAGCTTGCGGCGCTGGCTTACCATGCGCAACAGACCACGACGTGAATGATGGTCATGGATGTGTTCTTTGAAGTGACCGGACAAACCATCAATGTTGGCGGAGAGAAGCGCGATCTGCACTTCCGGTGAACCGGTATCGGTTTCACTTTTGCCAAATTCCTTGATGATGTTGGCTTTTTGCTCATTAGAGAGAGACATTTACAGAGACTCCTGAATAGTCGTCAAATTACATTACGCGGATTTTAACCATTGTTTCCCAACGGGAACAAGGTAAAACGCCCTTTATACCCCTATTTGCCTTCATTTATCAGGCGTTTAGGGCCGATGCGGCCGTCATCAAGTACAGCCCCAACACCGACGAAACCGCCGGCGTTGTCAAACAGACGAACCCACCCACTGGTGGGGGCCTGCGCTACCTGAACAGCCTGTCCCTGTCGAACATAGAACAGGCTGTTCTCGGTAAGCTTGATCTCCGGACAGTCACCCAAGGCGCTATCCAGAGACAATAAGTAATGATCGAGACTCTCGGCCCCCTGTTCAGCCTCTTCACGCAGGGCATCCAGAGTGACCATGCCCTCCTCGTGAAACGGTCCGACACGGGTACGGCGTAACTGGCTGAGATAAGCACCACACCCAAGTGCCTCACCGATATCCTCGACCAGTGTACGGATATATGTCCCCTTGGAACAGTGAACATAGACCTCGATTTCATCGCCCTCAAGGCGGAGCATTTCGAGTTTATGAATCGTCACGCGTCGTGGTTTGCGCTCGACTTCAATTCCCTGGCGGGCCAGCTTGTACAGTGGTTGACCATTTTGTTTGATCGCCGAATGCATCGGCGGGATCTGCTCGATTTCACCGGTAAAGCGCTGCAACACCTCCAGCACCTGCGACTCGCTAAGCAGGGGTACCTCGCGGGTCTCAATAATCTCACCTTCTGCATCGGCACTGCTAGTGCGCACCCCCAGTTTACAGGTGCCGGTATAGACCTTGTCGGCATCAAGCAGGAAAGCCGAAAGCTTTGTCGCCTCGCCAAGACATATAGGTAGCATGCCACTGGCTAACGGATCGAGATTGCCGGTATGTCCTGCCTTGGCCGCATAAAAAAGACGTTTGACCTCCTGCAGCGCGGCATTGGAGGTGATCCCAACCGGTTTGTCCAGCAACAGGATACCGTCAATACGGCGACCGCGAGGTTTCTGCCGACGTGCCACTCAATTAATCCTCTTTCTTGGATTCGTCTTCAGATACGGCCTTATCGATGAGCGCGCTAAGGCGCGATCCGTCTTCGATTGAGCTGTCATACTGGAATCGTAATTCGGGAACAACGCGCAGGCGCATCCGATGTGCCAGTTCGCGCCGGAGAAAGCCGACCGCATGGGTAAGACCTTGTTCAGTTTCGCGCACATCATGGCCGGGATTGAGTACGGTGAAAAACACCTTGGCAACCGACATGTCACGACTGACCTCGACCCCCGAGATTGTGACCATCCCCAGGCGCGGATCTTTCAGTTCGCGCTGTACCAGCTCTGCCAGTTCACGCTGAATCTGTTCGCCCACGCGGCGACTACGGCTAAATTCTTTGGCCACGCTTTGCTATGTCCTGGTCATCAATAGTACGAGAACGGCCAACGCCCCCTTACAGGGTGCGCTTGACCTGAACCCGCTCGTAGACCTCGATCTGGTCGCCGGGTTTGACATCGTTGTAGTTCTTCACGCCAATGCCACACTCGGTACCTGACTTCACTTCGGGCACATCGTCTTTGTAACGACGCAGAGACTCCAGCTCGCCTTCGTAGATCACCACATTGTCACGTAATACGCGGATGGGGTTATTACGTTTAACCGTACCATCGACCACCATACAGCCGGCAATGGCACCAAACTTCGGCGAACGGAACACATCGCGCACTTCGGCCAGCCCGATGATCTCCTCCTTAAACTGCGGAGCAAGCATCCCGGTCATGGCACTCTTGACCTCGTCGATGAGCTCGTAGATCACACTATAGTAGTGCAGATCCACACCCTGCTCTTCGATGACACGTTTGGCACCGGCATCGGCACGAACGTTGAAACCGATCACGATAGCATTGGAGGCCACCGCCAGGTTGGCATCGGATTCGTTAATACCACCGACACCGCTGGCGACAATCTTCACCCGAACTTCATCGGTGGAGAGCTTGAGCAGAGCATCGGTGATAGCCTCGACCGAACCCTGAACATCGGCCTTAAGCAGGATGTTCAGGTTGCTCACCTCACCCTCGGCCATCTGGGTAAACATGTCGTCAAGTTTGGCCTGTTGCTGACGAGCAAACTTGACGTCGCGGAACTTACCCTGACGGAACAGCGCGACCTCACGGGCCTTGCGCTCACCTCCAACGACGACCGCCGAATCACCAGCAGAAGGCACGCCAGACAGACCGAGGATTTCAACCGGGATGGAGGGACCTGCGGCATCAATCGGTTTGCCATTCTCATCGAGCATGGCACGAACACGACCATACTCATGACCGGCGAGCAGCATGTCGCCCTTACGCAGGGTACCACGCTGTACCAAAATGGAAGCTACCGCGCCACGGCCCTTGTCCAGCCGGGACTCGACCACGATACCACTAGCCGGGCCTTCGGCGACGGCCTTCAGTTCAAGGACTTCGGCCTGCAGCAAGATGGCATCAAGCAGGTCATCGACACCAGTGCCCTCTTTAGCCGAGACATGGACAAACATGGTATCGCCGCCCCAGTCTTCGGGGATGACATTCTCTTGCGAGAGTTCATTCTTCACCCGGTCCGGATCAGCATCAGGCTTGTCAATTTTGTTGACCGCAATGATTAGCGGCACGCCGGCAGCGCGGGCGTGTTGGATGGCCTCTTTGGTCTGCGGCATCACGCCATCATCCGCAGCCACCACCAGCACGACAATATCAGTAACATCGGCACCACGGGCACGCATTGCGGTAAACGCAGCGTGGCCGGGAGTATCGAGGAAGGAGATCATCCCCTTACTGGTCTCGACGTGATAGGCACCGATATGTTGGGTGATGCCACCAGCCTCACCAGAGGCTACACGGCTGCGACGGATATAGTCGAGCAACGATGTCTTGCCGTGATCGACGTGACCCATGATGGTCACCACCGGCGCCCGAGCCACCTCTTCGCCACCGCCAGCCTCGGCGCTCTTAATCACTTCCTCTTCCAGGGCATTGTCTTTCATCAGCACAGGAGTGTGCCCGAGTTCCTCGACAAGGAGCGTTGCGGTTTCCTGATCCAGCACCTGATTGATGGTGACCATAGTGCCCATCTTCATCATCGCCTTGATGAGCTCGGCAGCCTTGACGGACATCTTCTGCGCCAATTCACCCACGGTAATGGTCTCGGGGATGGAGACTTCATGGATAATGGGGGCGGTGGGCTTTTCAAAACCGTGTTTAGTCGGAGAGGTTACTACCGGCTTGCCACGACCTTTCTTCTTCCGCCGGCCACTTTTGTCAACGGCGATATGTAACTCGCCCTCGCCTTTTTCATGACGGCCTTTACCGCGTCCTTTCTTTGCCTTTTCCTTTTTGGCAGCCGGACGTTCAACCTCAGCAGTTGGCTTTTCCGGCACTACACGCTTGGGCGCAGGCTCTGTGACAGCCTCGGCGGCCTCTGGAACAACTGCGGCGGCAGCGGCCTCTTCGACCTTGCGCCGGGCCACTTCATCTTCCTCGGCCTTGCGACGGGCCTCTTCTTCCTCGACCTTGCGACGGGCCTCATCTTCAACCTTCTGCCGTGCTTCCGCCTCAGCACGAAGCTTGGCCTCAACCTCCAGCTGCTGCTCAAGTCGCTGGGCAACCTCCTGGTCGATTCGTTTGTCCTCTTCTGCAACGACAACACTACGCTTGACATAGGTGCGCTTCTTACGCACCTCGACTGTTACCGTCTTGCCTTTGGAAGCACTGCTACCACCAACCTTCAATTCGCTGGTAGTGCGTCGCTTGAGAGTGATCTTCTTCGGCCCGGCATCTTCGACAGCTTCAACTTTCTCAGTACCGTGCTTTTCACGCAGGTATTCCAGCAGCTTGGTTTTGTCCTCATCACCGATGACTTCATCAGCGCCCTTTGCCTTGACGCCGGCGTCCTGCAATTGGCTCAATAGACGTTCTACTGGTACACCAATTGTTTCTGCGAACTGTGTGACGGTAACTTCTGACATTTACGCTATACTCCTGCCCTTCAACTTTCCTGCTCTTCTGCAAACCAGGGTGCGCGTGCAGCCATAATCAACTTCGCCGCGCGCTCTTCATCCATGCCTTCGATCTCCATGAGATCGTCGACCGCCAATTCGGCCAGGTCGTCCATAGTGGTCACTCCACGACCGGCCAAGGTATCGGCCAACTCCTGCTCCATGCCCTCCATCTCCAGCAGGTCCTTTTCCGGCTCAGCACCACCGTGCTCTTCGTTACTGATCTCCTGGGTTAGCAGGATATCCTTGGCACGGGAGCGCAGTTCATTGACGATATCCTCGTCAAACTCCTCAATTTCCAGCATCTCGGCAACCGGCACATAGGCCACCTCTTCGACACTGGAGAAGCCTTCCTGTACCAGGATAGATGCGACCTCTTCATCCACATTTAGCTGCTCATGGAACAGTTTAATGAGGGCACCGAGTTCAGCCTCGTTCTTTTCTTCCGCCTGGGCCTCGGTCATGACGTTGAGCTCCCAGCCAGTCAGTTCACTGGCAAGGCGGACATTCTGTCCTCCACGACCAATGGCTTGCGACAGCTGGTCTTCATCAACCGCGATGTCCATGCTGCCGGAATCCTCATCCACTACAATGGACTGGACTTCAGCAGGCGCCATGGCATTAATCACGAACTGGGCGACATTATCGTTCCACAACACAATGTCGACGCGCTCGCCATTCATTTCGTTGGTCACGGACTGCACGCGTGAACCGCGCATACCGACACAGGCACCAACAGGGTCTATCCGCGGGTCGTTGGAGCGTACGGCAATTTTAGCCCGCAGGCCGGGATCACGCGCGGCGCCCATGATGTCGATAAGCCCTTCGTTGACCTCAGGAACTTCAAGCTTGAACAGCTCAATGAGAAATTCAGGCATGGTGCGGCTGACAAAAAGTTGCGGGCCACGTGGTTCGGAACGCACATCATACAGATAGCCGCGGACGCGGTCACCCGGACGGATTGGCTCACGCGGAATAACATGTTCGCGTGCGATCAGCGCCTCGATGTTGTTGCCCAAATCGAGAATAACATTCCCGCGATCGATGCGTTTGACCACGCCATTGATGAGTTCACCAACGCGTTCATTATAAGCATCAACCACCTGGGCACGCTCAGCCTCGCGCACTTTCTGCACGATTACCTGCTTGGCGGTCTGGGCAGCAATGCGGCCAAACGTAACCGATTCAGTCTGATCTTCTACGAATTCGCCGGGTTGAATCTCAGGCTCATCAAGACGCGCGGCACTGAGAGTGATCTGGCGCTCAGGATGCTCAAGCTGAGAGGTCTCGCTATCGTCGATGACTTCCCAACGGCGGAACGTTTCGTAGTCGCCGGTCTGACGGTCAATATCCACGCGGATATCCACATCACCACCGTGACGCTTTTTCGTCGCCGTCGCCAAAGCGATCTCCATCGCCTCAAAGATAATCTCTTTGGCTACGCCTTTTTCATTTGAAACTGCGTCTACAACCAGCAGGATTTCTTTGTTCATAACACAGCCTCTAACCGCCTTCAGCTATCGTCCCGTGCGCGGGATATCTAACCATGTGCAACCGCCAAACGGTTGCTTACCATTCGTGAACCAGGTTCGCCTTCTCAATATTGTCCAGCGTTATGGAATATTCCACCCCATCCACCTCAATCACTACCTGTCCGTCCTGGACCGCCTGCAAACGTCCCTTGAACCTGCGTCGTCCCTCCAGGGGACTCCGCAAACGAATCTCCGCCATCTGGCCGACATAGCGCTGGAAGTGCGCCTCGGTAAAGAGCGGCCGATCCAGACCCGGCGAGGAAACCTCAAGGGTGTACAACCCGGTAATCGGATCCTCGACATCCAGCACCGCGCTTACCTGATGGCTGACATCGGCACAATCATCTACCGAGATGCCATTTTCATGGTCGATATAGACCCGTAGCACAGAATGTTTCCCCTGCGACAGGTACTCTATACCGACCAGCTCGTACCCCAGTGCGCTAACCGCCGGTTCGATAATGGCCTGCAACTGTTTGTCCGCGTGAACCATATTTTTCCCGGAAACAAAAAATGGGCCCACGGCCCATCCAGTTAACTTCCTAATCAACGAGCAATTATAGCGCTTTTTACAGCACCAGTCATCCTCGCCTGTCGCTATTCCGCCTAACAAAAAGCCCCGTATACGGGGCTTGATGCTCACAAATTGGTAGCGGGGGCAGGATTTGAACCTACGACCTTCGGGTTATGAGCCCGACGAGCTACCGGACTGCTCCACCCCGCAACTGATGGAGCGCATTGTACATATAGGTACTGGGTTGCGCAACCCTAAGTAAGGGAAATTCAGGGAAAATTTACCGTCGCTGCATGTGATGGAGCAGATCGTGGCGATAAATGAACCCGGGGAGTGAAAATACCAGGAAAAGACAGAGGGTAATTGCGTAGAACTCCCAGTCCTGAGGATAAATCTCGCCGTTGAGCTTTTTCTCCATACCCAGCGTAATGGCACCCGCTACAAAGTACAACATCAGCCACTCGAGCCAGCGTACCCAGGCACGCTTTTGCCCATTTGCGGGCTTGCCGATAAAGAACACTCGCTCACTTAACCAGGGCAGGTTGGCGCTGATAAGGGCGATGACAATAATCAGCCAGCTGGCTTGCGATGCGGTCATATCAGATTCGGGCTCTCAAGGTAAACAGATCAACGAGGATATCAGAGACGGGATACGAGAGAAAAGAATAAGTTCCTCGCCTCTCGTACCTGCTTTTAAAGTCCCATGGCCTGCCGGCACAGTGCCATCAGCCCACCGGGAAAGGCACCCAGCAACAAAATCGCCAGGGAATTGGCGCTCAATACCACTGCCAGATCAGCGCCAGGCTTGAGCTTTTCGGTGACTTCGGCCTTGTCGAAATACATCAGCTTGACGATGCGCAGGTAGTAGAAGGCACCAATCACCGAGAAGATCACGGCCACGGCCGCCAGCCATACCAGGTTGGCACTGACTACAGCCTGGATCACAGTCAGCTTGGCCCAGAATCCGATAAACGGTGGCACTCCGGCCATGGAGAACATGATAAATAACATCATCAGAGCAAACCAGGGACTGCGCTCATTGAGCCCCCTGTAATCTTCCAGCTGGTCGGCCTCAAAGCCGGCACGGCTCATCAGGATCACCATTCCGAAACCACCAAGCCCCATGATGACGTAGACAATGGCATAGAACATACCGGCGGCATAACCCTCCTGGCTGCCTGCCAGCACCCCGAGCAGCAGGAAACCGGCGTGAGAGATCCCCGAATAGGCCAGCATGCGCTTGATATTTGTCTGGGCAATGGCGATGACATTACCTATAGAGAGCGAGAGCACCGCTAGCAGAACCAGAATATCGTGCCACTGGGCCTGCAGTCCGCCGAGTCCGTCAACCAGCAAGCGCATCAGCATGGCAAATGCCGCCAGCTTCGGCGCAGTACTAAGGTAGAGGGTTACCGCCGTCGGAGCGCCGTGATAGACATCGGGCACCCACATATGGAAGGGAACAGCCCCCAGTTTGAAAGCGATGCCTACAATCATGAACACCATGCCGAACACCAGCAAGGTGTTGTTTATCTGGCCGCCCTCCACCGCACGGCTGATCTCGGCAAGATCCAGGCTGCCGGTAACACCATAGAGCATGGACATCCCATAGAGCAGCATCGCCGAAGCCATGGCACCGAGAATGAAGTACTTCATCGCCGCCTCGGAGGCGACACGGTTGTCTCGCTGCAACGCCACCATGGCGTATAGCGCAAGGGAAAGCAGCTCCAGCCCGAGGTAGATGGTGATGAAATTATGCGCCGAGATCAGGATCATCATACCCAGTACACCGAACAGGCCCAGAACGAAAAATTCGCCATGGAACATACTGCGGGCACGCAGGTAGCTATGAGAGTAAAGGAAAACCATGAAAGCCGCACCGTAGACAAACAGCTTGAGCACTGAAGCCATCGGGTCGAGGATAAAGGTGTCAGTAAAGGTCAGTTCCAGACCGCCATTAAAGAGCGACAAGCTGAGAATGAAGGCGCCAACCAGTGTGGACTGTGTAAGCAGGTAGGTCACCACACGGGTCCGCTCGGTCAGGAACAGATCCAGAATAAGGATCAAACAGGACATACCCAGCACAAACATCTCGGGCAGTGCGGGCAGAAAATTGGGCATCTCGAAGGTCATTGTGAAGCTCCGTTACATGGCGCCGACAGGCACTTTGGAAACGGCGATATGCTCAACCAGGTGCTCCACCGTGGCATCCATCACCTCTAACAGTGGCGCAGGCCAAAGCCCGAGCCACAACACCATTACCGCCAAGGTAGCGAGGATGACAAACTCGCGGCCGCTCATGTCCTTGAGTTCGGCAACCTTGGGATTTCTCACCTCGCCGTAAATCACGCGCTTGACCATCCAGAGGGTGTAGGCTGCACCAAGGATAAGTGTGGTGGCAGCAACGAAGGCGATCCAGAAGTTGGCCTTAAAGGCGCTCATGATCACCATGAACTCGCCAACAAAACCAGCCGTGCCAGGCAAGCCCACATTGGCCATAGCGAAGAACACCATCATTGCGGCAAACAAGGGCATCGTGTGCACCACGCCGCCATAATCGTTGATTTCACGCGAGTGCATGCGGTCATACATCACGCCAACGCAGAGGAACATGGCGCCGGAGACAAAACCATGAGAGATCATCTGCACCATGGCCCCCTCAATACCCATCGCCGCACCGACAAAGCTGCCGTTGTTTTCGGCAATGATCCAGGCGAGAAAAAAGCCGAGGGTAACAAAACCCATGTGGGAAATTGAGGAGTAGGCGATCAGCTTTTTCATATCCTGCTGCACCAACGCCACGAAACCGATATAAGCGACCGCGATCAGCGACAGTACAATCATCAACCAATCGAGACTGTGGCTGGCGTCCGGGGTAATCGGCAGGGAAAAGCGCAGGAAGCCGTAAGCACCGAGCTTGAGCATGATCGCCGCCAGGATCACTGAGCCGCCGGTAGGCGCCTGCACATGAGCATCCGGCAACCAGGTATGCACCGGCCACATCGGCACCTTCACCGCAAAGGCGATAAGGAAGGCAAGGAAAATCCAGATTTGTGCTCCGGCCGGGACCGATGCCGCATGAAAATCAAGGATGGCGAAGCTGCCGGTCTGAAAATAAAGCCACAGCAACGCGATCAACATGAATACCGAACCGAGGAAGGTATAGAGAAAGAACTTGATCGTCGCGTAGACGCGGTTAACGCCCCCCCAGATACCGATCACGATGAACATCGGGATCAGCATCGCCTCCCAGAAGACATAAAACAGCATAGCATCGAGAGCGGCAAACACGCCAATCATCAGCCCTTCCATGATAAGGAAAGCGGCCATGTACTGAGCCGGCTTATAGCTGATCACCTCCCAGCCCGCTACAACCACCAACACCGTGATAAAGGTGGTGAGCAGAATCAGAGGCATGGAAATGCCATCCACACCCAGGTGATAGTTGATAGCGAAGGACTCGATCCAGGGCTTCGACTCAACGAACTGCATCTGATACGTGGCTGTATCGAAACCGGTATACAAAGGAATCGACAACGCAAAGGTCAACAGCGCGACCAACAACGCCAGAACCTTAGCCTCGAGACCGGACCGTCCGCTTCCAGTTAACATCACCAGCAGGCCACCGACAATGGGCACCCAGATAACCAGACTCAGCAGTGGCAAATCAGCAAACATGCACCCTACCCTTTACTTGTAATTTTTCTTAACGGAAAACAAACAGGCCGAACAGCGCCAGTAACCCCAGAATCATGGCAAAGGCATAATGATAAAGATAACCTGACTGGACGTGACGGATGAGTGCGGAGCTCCACCCCACTACGCGTGCGGTTCCGTTGACCAGCAGGCCATCGATAAGCGCCACATCACCTACCTTCCACAAACCGGTACCGATACCACGACTACCGCCACCGAAAACACGCTGGTTGAAATCATCGAAGCCGTACTTATTCTCCAGAATGGCATGGATCTGTTTGACCACCGGCAGCGCGACGATCTTCGCAGGCAGATCGGTACGCTTCATATAAAAGAACCAGGCGACGAACACACCACCCGCGGCAAGCCAGAACGGTGCGGTAAGGAATCCGTGCCCAATCATACCCCAGGCGCTGTGAAAGCCTACCGCGCCAAGCACATCGTGCGCCGGTGCCACCGTGATCGCCTCGGCGAAGAAGTCGCCGAAGACCATCGACCCGACATAGGGGCCTCCGATAAACACCGATGGAATCGCCAGCAGGATAAGCGGTACGGTCACCACCCACGGTGTCTCGTGAAGATGCTCACGGGTATGTGTATCCATCCGCTCCTTGCCATGGAACACAAGGAAGTACATACGGAAGCTATACAGCGCCGTAATGAACACGCCTGAGAGTACGGCAAAATAGGCAAAACCGGCACCAGGAGTGGTCGAATGATGCACCGCCTCGATGATCGAATCCTTGGAGAAGAAACCGGAGAAACCGGGGGCACCGATGAGCGCCAGCGAACCGATAAGTGATGTCAGCCAAGTAATGGGCATGTACTTGCGTAAACCGCCCATGTGGCGCATGTCCTGGTCGTGATGCATCGCAATGATCACTGAACCGGCACCTAGGAACAACAGCGCCTTGAAGAAGGCGTGGGTCATCAGGTGAAAGACGCCTGCAGCATAGGCCGAAGCCCCCAGGGCGACGGTCATATAGCCGAGTTGAGACAGGGTCGAATAGGCAACCACACGTTTGATATCGTGTTGCACCAGACCAAGAAAACCCATGAACAATGCGGTAACGGCACCAATCACCAACACGAAACTCAATGCGACCTCGGACAGCTCATAAATGGGCGACATGCGCGCCACCATGAAGATACCGGCGGTTACCATGGTTGCCGCATGGATCAGGGCGGAGATCGGGGTCGGACCTTCCATCGAGTCAGGCAGCCATACATGCAACGGCACCTGTGCCGATTTGCCCATCGCGCCGATGAACAGCAGGATGGCGATTACCGTCATCACGCTCCACTCGCTACCGGGCCAGATCTCGATCGTGAGATCCTTCTGCAGCTCGGCCGCGTTGAACACGGCAGCGTAATCCAGGGTATTGAAGTACATCAGCACCGCACCAATACCAAGGATGAATCCGAAGTCACCGACACGGTTGACGAGAAAGGCCTTGAGATTGGCAAAAACCGCGCTCTCACGAACGGACCAGAAGCCGATCAGCAAATAGGAGACCAGGCCGACCGCCTCCCAGCCAAAGAACAGCTGCATGAAGTTGTTGGCCATCACAAGCATCAGCATGGAGAAGGTAAATAGCGAGATATAACTGAAAAATCGCTGATAGCTGTTGGTCCCGGCGAGACTGCCCTCAGGCCAGTTCTCCTCATCGTGTGACATATAACCGATGGTGTAAATATGCACCATTAGCGAGACAAAGGTCACTACCACCATCATCATCGCGGTCAGCTCATCAATCAGGAAACCGACCTCGAATTTAATCCCCTCCGAAACCAACCAGGTGTAGACGCTCTGGTTAATGGTCTCGCCACCGTCAATGGCAATTTGCTTGAACACCACCGCTGACAATACGAATGCCACAGCCACACCAAGGATAGTGACAGTATGTGCACCTACCCGGCCAATAGTACCGCCAAAGAAACCGGCGATGATTGCCCCGAATAGCGGTGCCAGAACAATCAGTACAGTAATTTTTTCCATATTCTCCAACATGGTCCTACCCCTTCAGCGTATCCAGATCGGCGACATTTATAGTGCCCCGGTTACGGAATAGCACCACCAGAATAGCCAACCCGATGGCGGCTTCAGCTGCCGCGACCGTGAGAATGAAAAAGACGAAAATTTGGCCGGCGACATCCCCAAGGTAGTGGGAAAAGGCAATAAAATTGATGTTCACCGCCAACAACATCAGCTCGATGCACATCAGAAGAATGATGACATTCTTGCGGTTGATGAAGACGCCGGCCATGCTCAGGCCAAATAGAATGGCGCCGACAGCCAAATAATCGGACAACGCGATCATGCCTGGGCCTCGTTCTTGGTTGTTGTTTTGTGTTGTGCCATTACTTGCGCTCCTCGGCATCCATTTTCACCACACGTAGCCGATCTTCACGACGCACGGCCACCTGCTCCTCGATCTTCTGATAACGGGTTCCGGGGCGATGACGCAGGGTCAGGGCGATGGCCGCAACGATGGCCACCAGCAAGATCACCGAGGCAATTTCAAATGGAAATACATAGGTGGTGTATAACTGCTCGCCGAGCATACGGGTGTTGCTCGCATCTGCCGCCATGCGCTCCGGTGCAGGCATATCACCAAGCCCGAACTCTTTACTACGCACCACCCACCACATGAAGGCAATGGTGACTATGGCCACCACTCCACCGATAGGAAGGAAACGGGAAAAGCCTTCGCGCAAACGTGCCGTATTGATATCCAGCATCATCACCACGAACAGGAACAGCACCATTACCGCACCGACGTAGACCAGTACCAGAGTAATGGCGAGAAACTCCGCTTCCAGCAGTAGCCATAATGCAGCAGTGGTAAAGAAGGCCAGCACCAGGAACAGTGCGGCATGGATCGGGTTGCGCACGCTGATCACCGCCCCGGCTGAAAATACCAGCACGGCGGAAAAGAAGTAAAAGACAAACTGTTCAAAACTCATACGGTCGTATTCCGTTATTTACAAATTGTTCTCACCGCAAAGGCACAGAGGCGCAAAGAAAAATTTGTGCAATGTGATCCTCACCAAATACTGGTTGTCAGCCACTCCTGCCTGCCTACAACCCTGAAAACCTTTGCGTCTTTGCGCCTCTGCAATGAATCATGCTTTTATCGGTACTGGGCATCCTCGGCACGATCGGCGGCGATCTGCGCCTCGTACTTGTCACCGACGGCCAACAGTTTATTCTTGGTCATCAGCAGATCGCCCCGCTCCTCACCGTGGTACTCGTATATCCGTGTCTCGACGATGGCATCCACCGGACAGGCCTCTTCACAAAACCCGCAGAAAATGCACTTGGTCAGGTCGATGTCGTAGCGGGTCGTGCGACGGCTACCATCATCACGCTGTTCCGACTCAATGGTGATCGCCAGTGCCGGACACACAACCTCACACAGTTTGCATGCGATGCAGCGCTCTTCGCCGTTAGGGTAGCGCCGCTGGGCATGCAAACCGCGAAAACGCGGTGATTGCGGTGTCCGCTCTTCCGGATATTGCACGGTGAACTTTTTACCGAACAGGTAGCGTCCGGTTATGCCCATACCTGAACGCAACTCTTTCAGGCTGAGGCTCTTCAGCAATTGAACTAGGGAACTCATAAGCGTGTCACTTCTCGCCGTTATGCCATGTCAAACCAGGGAGGTGTCCCGGTCATAATCATCACGCCAACCACCAGCAGCCAGACGATGGTAAGGGGGATAAAAACCTTCCAGCCAAGCCGCATGATCTGGTCATAGCGGTAACGGGGGAAGGTGGCGCGGAACCAGAGATAGAGGAACAGGAAGAACGATGCCTTGGCCAGCAACCAGATGATACTCGGTGCGGCAAGGAAGGTCTCACCTACCAGTGGCAACCCCTCCAGAGGGGAGAGCCAGCCACCAAGGAACATCAGCGAAGCAAGCACGGCGATCAAAATCATGTTGGCGTATTCGGCCAGGAAGAATACGGCGAACGGCATGCCGGAGTATTCCACATGAAAACCGGCAACAATCTCCGACTCCCCTTCCGTCACATCGAAGGGTGCACGGTTGGTCTCGGCCACGCCGGAGATAAAGTAGATCACGAACAGTGGAAGCAACGGCAGCCAGTACCATTGCCAAAAGCCGCCCTTTTGTGCTTCGACGATATCGCCAAGATTGATGCTACCAGCAGCCATCAGCACGCCGACCAGGGCAAAGCCCATGGCGATTTCATAAGAGACGATCTGCGCTGCCGAACGCATCGCACTGATGAACGGATATTTGGAGTTCGAGGCCCAACCAGCAATGATAATGCCGTATACCCCGATGGAGGTCAGCGCCAGCACATAGAGCAGGGAGGCATCGACATCAGCTATCACCATCTCACTGTCAAAAGGCACCACTGCCCAAGCAGCCAGTGCGGGAGCCATCGCCAGCACCGGAGCTAGCAGAAACAACCCCTTGTTGGCGCCGGAGGGCATGATGATCTCTTTGAACATCAGCTTGACCGCGTCGGCAAGGGGCTGGCCCAACCCCCAGATAGAATAACCAAACAGGCCGACACGGTTAGGACCAATACGCACATGCATAAAGGCAAGAACCTTGCGCTCGGCATAGGTCATATAGGCCACGGCAATCATCAGCGGCACAAGCAGGATAATGATCTTCAACAGAATAAGCGCCAGAGTAATCCCCCCCTCTGGCAACACCCCAAAGCCCTGCAACCAATTTTCAATCGTATCGAACATCCGGTTTATCCAGTGCTATTTCAGCTTTCTTGTTAATTACCGTTTGATTTTTTCGTTCGGTTATGAGGAGAGCAGCTCTACCGTGGTGTAACTGCCGCCAAGACCGACACTTTCCACAAGACCTGCAGGCAGCATCACTGCATTATCAGGCAGGCGTTCATCGGTAAGCAGCGGTAGCACGACTTCATGCTCCCCCTGGCGCAGCCTGGCCTCGGCTGCATCGACCAACCCGATCTTGGCCAACGTTCCCGCATTGGCGCGGATCTGCGCGACAGCAGCATCACGAGTCGCTTGTAACGGGGCGGCACGCCGCACCATTGCATCAACCGCATAAATCGGCACATCGGCGATGCGCAGCAGTCCGTCCGGTAACGAGGTGATCGCCTCGGGCAGCCATTCGTCTCCGGCCCCCATAGGCACGTCACTGAAGAGCTCTTCCATTTCGGCACACACTTCATCAACAGAGGTATACTCGAAACCGGCTACATCAAACAGATTGCCCATTACGCGCAGCACCTTCCACGCCGGGCGCGCTTCGGCTGTTGGTTTAAGCGCAGCGCGAAAGTGCTGCCAGTGCCCTTCCGCGTTGATATATGAACCGGCAGTTTCGGCAAAGGTGGCAATCGGCAGGAGCACATCCGCATTGGCCTTGATACCCTCGCCGGCAAAGGCGCTCATGGCCACGACAAACTCGGCCTTTTCCAACGCCCGGCTAGCAGCGGCCGAGTCGATGCAATCAAGCTCGGGTTCGACGCCCAGCAACAGATAACCTTTGAGTCCAGCCTCGAACATGCCACGCCAGTCCAGGCCGCTGACCCCGGCGCGCTTCGCCCCTGCCTCGCGATGCGGCACACTTCCGGCAAGCCATGCGCCGGCGCTATTGCCGCCTTCGGCCAGCACACCAAAACGGGCACCGGCCAGTTTGGCAATAAGCGAAGCAATAGCCCGCAACTCCGCCTTGGCCGGGTGCGCCGCGGCGCCACTACCGAGCAGTACGGTGGCCTGCGCCACCTCTTTGAGGGAACGGGCCATCCGATGATGGGTGTCAGTGGGCTGGGTCGCCGCGATGCTCTTGGCTAAGCTCGTCGGCGCAGTCTGTCCAGTAAGCGCAAGCAGTGACTTGGCGATGGCCAGAAGCGCTTGATTCAGATCCAAATCGATGCATTTGGCAGCAAGCGGGAAGCTAAATTCGTAATCGATTGGATTCACTGCCAGAATCGAGGCGCCTTTACGTGACGCTTTTCGCAAGCGGTGTGCCAACAACGGCTGCTCCTTGCGGATGTTGGAACCGATGAGCAAAGCACAATCGACAGACTCCAGATCTGAGATGGCTTGTCCCAGTGAGGGATAGGCCGGCAAGGTTTCCTGATCACGAAAATCGACCTGACGCAGGCGGTGATCGATATTACCGCTACCCAGCTCACGCATCAGCTTCTGTAACAGGTAATGCTCTTCGGTGGTTGCACCATAGGCAGCCAGGGCACCGAGCTGTTCGGCACCATCACGTGAGGCGATGGATTTGAAGCCTTCTGCAGCATGCGTCAGCGCTATTTCCCAGTCCACTTCATGCCAGGCGCCATCCTGCTTGATCATCGGTTTGAGCAGGCGCTCCTCATGTGTGTTGGCGGTGTAGCTGAAACGATCACGGTCAGCCAGCCAGGTCTCGTTGACGTTCTCGTTTTCCCTTGGTAGCACGCGCATCAGTTGGTTACCGCGAACATCAATGCGGATATTACTGCCGACACAGTCGTGTGGCGCAATACTGGGGTAACTGTTCAATTCCCATGGGCGCGCACTGTACCGGTAAGGTTTTGAGGTGAGAGCACCAACAGGGCAGAGATCAATGACATTACCAGAAAGCTCAGAATCCACACTCTGCTTCATGTATGTGCCGATGTGCATATGTTCGCCACGGCCGGGCGCGCCGAGCTCCATAATGCCAGCGATCTCCTGACCGAAACGTACACAGCGAGTGCAGTGGATGCACCGGTTCATGTCGGTCGCTATCAGTGCGCCCAAGTCAGGATTGCTGACAACGCGCTTGCCCTCGTTATACCGAGAGATGTCGTTCCCGTAACCGAGGGCCATCTCCTGCAGATCACACTCCCCCCCCTGATCGCAGATGGGGCAGTCAAGGGGATGGTTGATCAATAAAAACTCCATCACACTGCGCTGTGCGGCGATCGCCTTGGGCGAACGGGTATGAACCACCATTCCCTCACTTACCGGGGTGGCGCAGGCAGGCAATGGCTTCGGCGCCTTCTCTACCTCAACCAGGCACATACGGCAGCTAGCCGAGATGGAGAGCTTGCTGTGATAGCAAAAGCGCGGAATCGTGATCCCGGCCTCGTCTGCTGTCTCGATCAGCATGGCCCCTTCGCGGGCCTTTATTGCTATTCCATTGATTTCGATGCTTACCATCGCCAGTCTCGTATTAGTTCAACGTGTTATTCCGGGCAGTCGGCCGTAACCCGGATATTTCATTAATTTCATATGCCATCACTTGTACCGTACACTCACATGACAGTTGCTTCAGCATGGCAAAAAGAATGAAATATCCAGGTAGTCAGCCCACCAGGCATTTCTTATTATCAATGTGGTACTGAAACTCTTCACGGAAATGTTTTAGGAAGCTGCGCACCGGCATAGCTGCGGCATCACCCAAGGCACAGATAGTATTGCCCTCGATACGACAGGCCACGTCGATCAGTTTATCCAAATCCTCCTGGCTCCCCTGTCCGTGTTCGATTCGATGTACTACACGAGCGAGCCATCCGGTTCCTTCACGGCAAGGTGTACATTGGCCGCACGATTCCTCGAAATAAAAATGTGACAACCGCGCCAGTGTTTTGACCATGCAGGTGCTGTCATCCATCACGATAACCGAACCAGCACCAAGCATGGAACCTGACTTGGAGATGGAGTCATAATCCATATTCATCTGCATAGCCACTTCAGCCGGCAGCACCGGGGTGGAACTGCCACCGGGGATCACCGCCTTGAGCTTATGACCATGACGTACCCCGCCGGCCATCTCCAGCAACTCGGCAAAGGGTGTGCCCATAGGGACCTCGTAATTTCCGGGCTTGTTCACGTGGCCGGAGACGCAGAACAGCTTGTCACCGCCGTTGTTCGGCTTGCCGAGGTCGAGGAACCACTGCCCACCATTTTTCAGAATAACCGGAACAGAGGCCAGGCTCTCAGTGTTATTAATTGTCGTCGGACGGCCATAGAGACCATAATTGGCCGGGAACGGTGGCTTGAAACGTGGCTGACCTTTCTTGCCCTCGATGGACTCGATCAGCGCAGTCTCTTCACCACAGATATAAGCGCCGGCGCCGAGATGACTGTGGATATTGAAATCAAAACCGGAGCCGAGAATGTTCGTACCAAGGAGACCGGCCGCACGCGCCTCTTCCAGCGCCCCCTCGAAACGCTCATAGGGCTCCCAGAACTCGCCACGAATATAGTTGTAACCGACACTGGCGCCGATGGTGTAGCCCGCGATGGCCATACCTTCAATCAATTGATGAGGGTTATAACGCAAAATATCGCGATCTTTGCAGGTACCCGGCTCGCCCTCATCGGAGTTGCAAACAATATACTTCTGACCTTCCACGTTACGCGGCATGAAACTCCACTTCAGACCTGTGGGAAAGCCCGCCCCGCCTCGACCGCGCAAGGCGGAGGTCTTCATCTCAGCAATGATCTCATCAGGGCTGATTTTCTCCCTTAGGATCTTTTCCAGTACTTCGTAACCACCGGCGGCACGATAGGCCTCCAGGGTCCAGGAGTTCTCCACATGCAGGGTGCGGAAACAGACATTATTGGTCATCAGCAATTCCCCCCGCGATTACCAGAATGCTGGCAGTAGTACGCTAAGCTCATCGTTATCTTCACCTGGCCTCAATCGAGCGCATCGAGAATAGCGTCGATTTTCTCCGACGTTAGATTCTCGTAATACTGTTTGTCGATCTGGAACATCGGCGCATTGACACAAGCTCCAAGGCACTCCACCTCTTTGAGGGTGAAACGCCTATCCCCGCTGGTCTCCCCCATTCTGATACCGAGGCGATTCTCAAGATGAGAGACCACGCCATCAGAGCCGCACAACATGCAAGAAATGTTTGTGCAGACGCAGATCTTGTGGCGACCAACCGGTTTTAACTCATACATCGAATAGAAACTGGCCACCTCATAGGCGGCGATTGCTTCCATGTCGAGATAGGTCGCCACAGCTTCGATCAATTCGTTAGTTAACCAACCTCCATTTTGCTCCTGCGCGATGCGCAGAGCTGCCATCACTGCAGACTGCTTCTGCTCAGGCGGATATTTGGCGACCCAGCGATCGATGTCGGCACGGGAATCGGCGCTTAGCAATGCAATATTCTCTTGTGACATCAGCGATCGACCTCCCCAAATACAATATCCTGGGTTCCGATTACGGTAACAACATCGGCCAGCATGTGGCCACGCACCATCTCATCCAGCGCTGACAGGTGAGCAAAGCCGGGGGCACGAATCTTCAACCGGTAAGGTTTGTTAGCACCATCAGAGACCATGTAGATGCCGAACTCGCCCTTGGGATGCTCCACGGCGGCATAGGCCTCACCTTCAGGTATCATGAATCCCTCGCTCACAAGTTTGAAGTGATGGATCAGTGCCTCCATGTCCTCCTTCATTTCAACACGAGACGGCGGTGTCACCTTATGGTTCGCAGCTATCACTGGACCGGGATTCTTGCGCAACCACTCTATGCACTGCTTGATAATGCGGTTGGACTGACGGAACTCCTCAATGCGCACCAAGTAGCGGTCATAGCTGTCCCCATTGGTACCGACAGGGATATCGAAATCAAGCTTGTCGTACACCTCATAGGGCTGCTTCTTACGCAGATCCCACTCAATCCCCGAACCCCGCAACATCGGCCCGGTCAATCCCATCTGCAGCGCCCTTTCAGGTGACATGACACCTATACCAACCAGGCGCTGCTTCCAGATACGATTATCGGTCAAGAGGGTTTCGTACTCATCCACATAACCCGGGAAACGATGGGTGAAATCCTCGATAAAATCGAGTAAGGAACCATCACGATTCTCATTGAGATTTTTCACCTCATCGGCGCTATGCCATTTTGAAGCACCCTCGAATTGCGGCATCCGATCAGGCAGATCGCGGTAGACGCCACCAGGACGATAATAGGCCGCGTGCAGTCGTGCACCAGAGACCGCCTCATAGCAATCCATCAGGTCCTCACGCTCACGGAAAGCGTAAAGAAACATGGCCATGGCTCCGACATCAAGAGCGTGTGCCCCGATCCACATCAGATGATTAAGGATACGGGTGATTTCATCGAACATCACTCGGATATACTGGGCACGCAGCGGCACCTCAAGCCCGACCATCTTTTCGATCGCCATGACATAGGCGTGCTCGTTACTCATCATGGAGACGTAATCGAGACGGTCCATATAGGGCAGGTTCTGCACGTAGTGCTTGCTTTCAGCCAGTTTCTCGGTGGCACGGTGTAGCAGACCGATATGAGGATCGGCGCGAACTATCACCTCACCATCCATCTCCAGCACGAGGCGTAGCACACCGTGCGCCGCGGGATGCTGCGGGCCGAAGTTCAGGGTGAAATTACGAATCTCGGGCATATTATTCACCCCCCTCGATGTTTTGTTCCTGATAACGATGATCCTGACGAATGACCCGTGGAATCAGCATGCGGGGCTCAATGGATACCGGCTGGTAAATAACTCGCTTTTGCTCCGGATCGTAGCGCATTTCCACGTTGCCGCTAAGCGGAAAGTCCTTGCGAAAAGGATGACCAATAAACCCGTAGTCAGTCAGGATTCGACGCAGGTCGGGGTGCCCATCAAAAACAATACCGAACAGGTCGAAGGCCTCTCGCTCAAACCAGTTGGCACTGTTCCAGATATCGATGACGGAGGGCACCATCGGCACCTCACCATCGACGAACGTACGCAGACGGACGCGATGATTGTTTTTTACCGAGAGCAAGTGATAAACAACGGCGAATCGCGGACCAGTCCAGACCCCGTTACCGTATTGCAGATAGTCTACGCCGCACACATCAATCAACTGCTCAAAGGCAAATGCGCTCTCATCTCGCAAGGCACGGCAGACGGAGAGTAGCTGCTCACGCGGCAACTCAACAGTCAGTTCGGCTAACTCCACGTTCGTGGCAGTGATTTGTGTGCTGAAGCGCTCTTTGAAACGCGACGCTAATTGCTGATAGTAATCAGACATGTTATTCGACTTTATTGTTTATCGGGCTATGGTACTGGTGCGGCGGATCTTGTTCTGCAACTGAAGAATGCCATAGAGCAGTGCTTCTGCCGTGGGTGGACAACCCGGCACATAGACGTCTACCGGTACGATACGATCGCAACCGCGCACCACCGAATAGGAATAATGGTAATAACCACCGCCATTGGCGCAGGAACCCATGGAGATTACCCAGCGGGGCTCCGGCATTTGGTCGTAGACTTTGCGCAGTGCAGGAGCCATCTTGTTGCACAAAGTGCCAGCAACGATCATTACATCTGACTGACGCGGACTGGGGCGGAACATGATACCGAAGCGGTCCAAGTCATAACGTGCAGCGCCTGCATGCATCATCTCCACCGCACAACAGGCCAGACCAAAAGTCATCGGCCACATGGAGCCGGTACGCGCCCAGTTAATGAGACCGTCCAGCGAGGTCGTAACAAACCCCTGCTCCAAACGTCCTTCAATTATTCCCACTGAAGCGCCCCTTTCTTCCACTCATAGATAAAGCCGATCACCAGGATGCCAAGGAACAACACCATGGAGAGAAAACCGAACATTCCGATATCACGCAAAACGATCGCCCATGGAAACAAGAAGGCAATTTCGAGATCGAAAATAATGAAGAGAATGGCAACGAGATAGTAACGCACATCGAATTTCATGCGCGCATCTTCGAAGGCTTCAAAACCGCATTCATAAGCCGAGAGTTTTTCACTATCAGGCTTACTTGGAGCTAGCAGAAACCCCATGGCAAGCATGAAACCGCCAAAGGCGATTCCTACGGCAATAAAAACCAGAACGGGAAAATAATTTTCTAGCATGTAGCTATTTCAACCCCCATAAAACTGCTACAAAACACTATTCAAAAAAACGAACAGCAAATGATAATACTTGTTATATGGCCTTGGAGTGTAGGCCTTGCCAAGATTCAGTGTCAAGAATCCGAGGGCTAGTATTGTTTATATTCAAGCAAGTTATGCATATGACCTTTTCATATGCAGTAGTTTGACGCACCGCACGGACAAGGCAATAAAGGATCTATATTACACGATTTTTTTTTAACCACAATATTGACATTGAATTTATTCCCCCTTGATATGACACTAGATAACAAAGTAGTGCACAGGGGTATTGTGTGACTATACCCAGTACAAAGGTATTCTTTTTTTACCTGTATCTACGACCAATAATTCAAATACCCTTCCACCTTTCAGGATGTGTAGTTGAGATAAAACCCTTCTCTTACAGCAGTAAGCTTTTTTCCGAATTCACCTCTCGCTCGCACCCCATAAGAAGTAAAGGAAAAAAACGAATGCGGTACTGGTGCACAAAGAAGGACCACAAAAGAGTACCTGGGTTTTACCCGTCAGGATAACTGAGGACACACGGCCTGGTAGAAGAAGTTCTGGCATGCGCTGTATCCATCGGCAAGGCGATGCCAACCCGTATCTGCTGCGAGCGCCATGATCAAAACAATAAAAACGGCACAACATGACATGCATGTTACGACTATTCACAGTTGGTAATGGAAGCCCGACTAAACCCAGATGCTGCATCAACCAGGCCTGCGTCGGCCAGGATGGCAAAGAGTAAGCCTACCCTACAGTAATGCTACGGCTTTTACAGTTGGTGCCTAACCATATTCGACCAGCGCAGGGAGGGGGCCGATTGGGGCACGCAACAGTTCACGTAGAGTGCGTGCTGAAGGATAGCGCCAGTCGCAAGCATGGGAAGCTGTTCCGGGTCGGAATCGACCTTCTTATAACGCCAGAAGCAGGCAATAAAAAACCCGCACCACAAACATGGGACGGGTCTTCAAGTTGGTGCCGAAGGCCGGACTCGAACCGGCACGGCTTGCGCCACTACCCCCTCAAGATAGCGTGTCTACCAATTTCACCACTTCGGCTAAATCTTGTTTTACTGTGCCTCAGGAACGTCCGCACCCACTGGAGCAGCAGGAGTAGTCGGAACGGCGGGCATATCTTCGTTAACTACAACGTCTGAGTCAACAGTTTCTACAACAGATTTTTCCGTCACACTCACACGAGATACGCCCTGGCCGGAAAAGTAGGCAAGGAACAGGCTGGTAACGAAAAAAATCGTCGCCAGAATCGCCGTGCCTCGAGTCAGAAAAGACGCCGAGCCCTGACTACCAAACACTGTGGCTGAGGCACCGCTACCGAAGGCTGCTCCCATATCGGCGCCCTGACCCTGTTGCAGCAGAATCAGGCTCACCAGAGCGATCGCGGCTAACACATGAATAATAAGAATGACTGTTTCCATTAGATTACGTTTTTTCCTGGTACTTAGCCGGCAGCACGGCAAATCGTAAGAAAATCTTCGGCCTTCAGAGAGGCGCCACCAATGAGGCCACCATCAATATCGGATTGAGCAAGCAGTTCCGCAGCATTGGCGGCATTCATGCTGCCACCATAAAGGATCTGAACCTTCTCCGCCACATGGACATCCTTCTCTGCAATACGCTGACGAATGAACTGATGCACCTCTTGGGCCTGTTCAGGACTCGCAGTCTTACCCGTACCGATCGCCCAAACCGGCTCGTAAGCAATGACACCATCGGTCAAAGCAGAGACCCCTTCAAGGTCAATCACCGCATCAAGCTGACGCGCCACGACTTCGTTGGTGATACCCTTCTCCCGTTCCTCCAGGCTCTCACCGATACAGAGAATCGGCTTGAGACCGGCGGAACGGGCCACAGCATATTTTCTAGCCACCAGCGCATCGTCCTCGCCATAGAGGCTGCGACGCTCAGAGTGACCAACAATCACGTATTTGCATCCGAAGTCGTTGAGCATGGGCGCTGCGATTTCACCAGTGAAGGCACCCTTCTCCTCAGTGCTGAGGTTCTGAGCGCCCCAGACGACCGGCGTGCCGCTCAGTTGTGCTTCGACATCCGCCAGATAGACAAAGGGAGGGCAGACTGCCACTTCGGCGGTGGCCACATCACCAATACCCTTTTTGATACCATCCAACAATTCCTTGATGCTGGCCTTGGAGCCATTCATTTTCCAGTTACCAGCAACCAGTTTCTGTCGCATTGTACCTTCCTTAATTGTTTCTTTATTCAACGACGGACAAGTCTCTCACGAGAAGCCGCGAAGCTTACCGGGATACGGCCGATAAATCAACGTGCAATCAGCGCCTGTTGTGCACTCCACAGCACTCAGCGTCATGAAATCCTGATGGTTCGGAAACGGAGTTCGCCCCTCGCTCCCTGGGCTTGCCTCGCAGGAAAATAAACATTTTATTCTGACACGGCCGACCTGACCACCGCAGCCACATGCTCAGCCACCTGGCTGACCTGCTGGGCATCCTCACCCTCGACCATCACGCGGATCACCGGCTCTGTACCCGATGGACGCAGCAGCACTCTCCCGGCATCTCCCAGCAGGGATTCGGCCTCCTTCACTGCAAGCTGTACCTCGCTCAAAGCCATCACATCCACCTTTCCGGGCAGCTGCACATTGATCAGTATTTGTGGGTACTTCATCATTCCCGATTTCAGCTCATGCAGGCTCTTGTCCTGTTCGACCATCGCCCGTAGCACTTGCAGCGCGGAGATAATGCCATCACCGGTAGTGGTCGAATCGAGACAAATCAAATGACCCGACCCCTCTCCTCCCAGCTCCCAGCCACGCTGTTGCAGCATCTCCATCACATGGCGGTCACCAACCTTGGCCCGCGCAAAAGCGATCCCCGCCAGCTTCAAGGCATGCTCCATGCCCAGATTTGTCATGAGAGTGCCAACCACCCCTGGCACTCCCTCTTCTCGATGTCTGGCTGCAGCAATGATATAGAGTAGCTCATCACCATCGACCAGCTCACCGGTGTGATCGACCATCAGCACCCGATCGCCGTCACCGTCAAAGGCGATACCCAGGTCAGCCTTTCGAGCCCGTACCGCTTCTTGCAGCGCCTCAGGGTGTGTGGAGCCGCAACTGACATTGATATTCAGACCATCCGGATCACTGGCCATCGGCATCACTGTGGCGCCCAGTTCACGAAAAACGGACGGAGCAACGTGATAGGTAGCCCCATTGGCGCAGTCGATCACCAACTTCATGCCTTTGAGCTTCAGGTTGCGCGGAAAGGTGCTTTTACAGAACTCGATATAGCGGCCGGCCGCATCAACCAAACGCTTTGCCTTGCCTAACTCAGCCGGTGGCGCCATTCCCATAGGTTTCTCCAGCTCGGCCTCGATGGCCAACTCTACCTCATCAGGAAGTTTAGTGCCCTCACTGGAGAAGAACTTGATGCCGTTATCTTCAAATGGATTGTGCGAAGCACTGATAACAATGCCGGCATCGGCATGCAACGTGCGGGTGAGGTAAGCGATCGCCGGTGTCGGCATCGGCCCAAGTAGCAGAATATCGACTCCAGCGGCGGACAAGCCAGCCTCCAACGCCGATTCGAACATGTAACCGGAGATACGGGTATCCTTGCCGATCACCACTTTGCCCCCATTGCCTCGGGCAAGCACCCGACCGACAGCCCAGCCGAGCTTGAGAACAAATTCAGGGGTGATGGGAAACTCCCCTACCCTGCCCCGAATACCATCGGTACCAAAATATTTACGTGTCACTGACTCCCCCTAATGTAGATTTCGGGTCATAGGTTAAAAGGTATTTTCTCGGGCAGTTCGCATTGCTCACTAACCCAACCTCAGAGATCATCATCCTGAATTCCGGCTTGCCACCCAATGACGACCTATTTCTGTTACCTGTTACCTGTTACCGATTATTCGCTTGCTTCCACCGCCGCCACCATCTTCATTGCTTCGACAGTCGCCTTCACATCATGCACTCTTATCACTTTGGCCCCCATCCAGGCAGCAAGCGTCGCTGCCGCCACGCTGCCTTGAAGGCGCTCCTCAACCGGCTGTTCCAACACCGCTCCGATCATTGTCTTGCGTGACATGCCCACCAGCACGGGGTAACCTTTCGCCACCAACCATGGCAGATGCTTTAGCAGGCTGAGGTTATGTGCAAGGGATTTGCCGAAACCAAAACCGGGATCGAGTAACAGACGTTCAGGCTTGATCCCGGCCTGCTCACACCGAGCCGCCTGGCCGAGGAGAAAACTGCCAACCTCCTCGACTACGTCCCGGTATACTGGAGCCTGCTGCATGCTCCGCGGCTCACCCTGCATGTGCATCAGGCAGACCGGCACCTCCAACGCAACGGCCGTCTCCAGAGCTCCTTCCCGACGCAGGGCATAAACGTCATTGATCATACCAGCGCCGACCTCAACCGCCGCCTGCATCACCTCCGCTTTGCTGGTGTCTACGGAAAGCGGTACCGCCAGTACAGGGGCTAGCGCCTCAACCAGTGGGATCACCCGTTCCAGTTCCTGCTGCACTGATACATCATCCGCACCAGGCCGCGTTGACTCACCACCGATATCGATGATCGCCGCCCCATCCTCCTGCATGCGCAGCGCCTGTTCAATCGCGTCGTCGCGAGTGAAAAAGCGGCCACCATCGGAGAAAGAATCCGGCGTCACGTTAAGGATCCCCATCACACGGGGCTGGGAGAGGTCGAGGGGTTTGCCGGCGCAGTCGAGAATCATGCCGGGATTATAAAGACAACCGGCGCCGGGGGACAGGTCCAGAGTTCAAAGTTCAAAGTTCAAAGTTCAAAGTTCAAAGTTCAAAGTTCAAAGTTCAAAGTTCAAAGTTCAAAGTTCAAAGTTCAAAGTTCAAGAACTGTCGCAGGTCACTTGCTTATCGTCATCGAGATAGACAGCCTGAAGATATGGGTCAAGGTGAACGATGCACCAACCCACGTTACCCAGCTTATGTGAGCACGCCTCTTTTAACCTTAAACCATAAAAAACCCCGCTTTCGCGGGGTTTTTTATCAGTGCTGCCCGGCAGGATCTCCGACCGGCCCACCTTGTGCACCCTTGTCATCGGTGGTTGTAGCACCCGTATCACCCGGAGGTGGAGTCTGATCGCTCCAGTCTACAGGGGGGCGAGGTTCCTTTCCTGACATAATGTCATCAATCTGGTGCGCGTCGATGGTCTCGTACTTCATCAGGGCATCGGCCATCATGTGGAGTTTGTCAATGTTGTCCGTAAGCAGATGCCTTGACCGCTCATAATTGCGATCGATAAAGGCGCGAATTTCTTCGTCGATGATATGGGCAGTCTCATCGGAGACATTCTTGTGCTGGGTCACCGAGTGGCCGAGGAACACCTCCCCTTCCTCTTCCGAGTATGTCAGCGGGCCGAGCTTCTCGGACAGCCCCCATTTGGTCACCATATTGCGAGCCATCTCGGTAGCACGATGGATATCGTTGGAGGCGCCAGTGGTCACCCGCTCTGGACCAAAGATCAACTCCTCGGCAATACGTCCACCAAACAGGCTGGAGATTTGGCTCTCCAGACGCTGCTTGCTGTAACTGTAACGGTCGGCCTCCGGCAAGAACATCGTCACACCGAGGGCACGGCCGCGGGGAATAATGGTGACCTTGTGCACCGGATCATGATCAGGTACCAGACGTCCGACAATGGCATGTCCTGCCTCATGATAGGCAGTAAGTTTCTTCTCATCCTCACTCATCACCATGGACTTGCGCTCAGCGCCCATCATGATTTTGTCCTTGGCGCGCTCGAAATCGTCCATCCGCACCAGGGTTTTGTTGGCACGGGCGGCGAACAAGGCTGCCTCGTTGACCAGGTTGGCCAGGTCGGCACCGGAAAAGCCAGGGGTGCCGCGGGCAATGATCGATGCAACCACATCATCGGCCACCGGCACCTTGCGCATATGCACCTTGAGGATTTGCTCACGGCCACGCAGATCAGGCAGAGGCACTACCACCTGGCGGTCGAAACGGCCTGGACGCAGCAGCGCAGGGTCGAGCACGTCGGGGCGGTTGGTCGCGGCGATGACGATCACGCCCTCATTGCCCTCGAAACCATCCATCTCCACCAGCAACTGGTTGAGCGTCTGCTCGCGTTCATCGTGACCGCCGCCGAGGCCAGCACCGCGGTGACGGCCGACCGCGTCAATCTCGTCAATGAAGATAATACAGGGGGCCTGCTTCTTCGCCTGTTCGAACATATCGCGCACGCGGGAGGCACCGACACCGACGAACATCTCGACGAAATCGGAACCGGAAATAGTAAAGAACGGCACCTTGGCCTCGCCGGCGATAGCCTTGGCAAGCAGGGTCTTACCGGTACCCGGTGAACCCACCATCAATACGCCACGGGGGATCTTGCCGCCCAGCTTCTGGAACTTGCCGGGGTCTCGCAGGAACTCAACCAGCTCGGCTACGTCATCCTTGGCCTCTTCCACGCCGGCGACATCGCTGAATGTGATCTTTACCTGATCTTCACCCAACAGACGCGCCCGGCTCTTGCCGAAGGACATCGCCCCGCGGCCACCGCCACCGCCCTGCATCTGGCGCATGAAGAAGATCCACACGCCGATGAGCAGCAGCATCGGGAACCAGGAGATGAAAATCTGGGTCAGAAAACCCTGCTTCTCAGGGGGCTTGGCTTCCACACTAACGCCGCTATTAAGAAGATCTGGGATGAGACCCGGATCATTCGGCGCAAAGGTGGTGAACTGGTCACCTTCCTGCATCCAGCCGTGGATGGACTGGCCTTCGATAACCACGCGCTTGACCCTGCCCTGCTTCACATCTTGCAGGAACTGGGAGTACTCCAGCGGCTGGCTCGCCCCGCGCTGGGGACCAAAATTGGAGAATACCGACATCAGGATGAAGGCAATCACCACCCAGAGCAGAATATTTTTCACTATGTCGTTCAAAATTAAGCCTCAATATGCAACGCAATCTTTAAAATGGTGTAGTGGGCCACGACGCTTCGCGCAACCTATACTCATAAGTATAGGTACGTTACTACACAAAATAGTTCCGGGCCAACACATAAACCTCACGTGAACGAGCACGGGAGGCAGCGGGTTTGCGGATGATCACCTTGCGAAAGCAGCTACGGCAGGCCTTGAGGTAGTCATCATAAGACTCGCCCTGAAAGACCTTGACCAGCATATCACCACCCGGGCGCAGCACGGTTTTAGCCAATTCCAGGGTCAATTCGGCCAGATACATCGCCCGAGGCTGATCCACTGTCTTCATTCCACTAATGTTGGGGGCCATGTCAGACATTACAAGATCCACCGGACGCCCACTAATCGCCTCTAATAGTCGCTGCAACACCACATCGTCACGAAAATCCCCTTCCAGCACTGTCACATCGGTAATGGGATCCATCGGCAGGATGTCCAGCGCCACCACCTTGCCCTGCTCGCCGACGATGTCCCTGGCGATCTGCGACCAGCCACCGGGAGCGGCGCCGAGATCAACCACCACCATCCCCTTTTTCAGCAGATGGTCCTTCTCGTTGATCTCCAGCAGCTTATAGGTGGCACGGGAGCGATAGCCCTCCTGCTGGGCGCGGCGGACATATTCGTCGTCAAAATGTTCCTTGAGCCAGCGCTCGCTGCTTTTGCTACGTGCCATGTGAAAGCCTTTTTAAACCCTGATTCACCGCAAAGGCGCAAAGAAAACTGCCTGATTTAGGTTATCAGGCCGTCGCATGGAGCAATAGCCCATGACTGCATAAAAACGGCCATATTTGCCCTTCCTTTGCGGCCTTTGCCACTCTGCGGTGATTATTTTTTACATTCCGGTTGCAAGAAAACTACCAGGGGGCTATGTTTGCCTCCCGATTCCATCAGCTGGTCCTGCTTTATGCCCTTAACCGAGCCCCAAAAACGCCATCTTCGAAAACTTGCCCATAATCTCAAGCCGGTCATCATTATCGGCAATGCGGGTT
>JBFFNE010000017.1:0-47074 GCA_041563315.1 Thiohalomonadaceae bacterium | reverse complement strand
CGCAAAGGTTTTTAAGCACAGAGGGTCTGTGCTTGGTTCCGAACTCTGGTACTTTTTTGCACGACTATGGTCGGGGTGAGGAGAGTGACTGTATATATTCCCCTAAACGGGGTTTTACATCGGAATGGTTTTACTTTGTGTTCTTTGCGCCTTTGCGGTTAATTTGGTTTTTATTGAGGTTATATAGTGGAACTCAGTAGTGAAGATGCGCTGCGGCTGAATGTGTTGATCGCCAATGCCGAGGCGGTGCGCATCGATGAAAACAGCATGACGGTCTACGGTCTGAATGGGGAGCAGGAGATGAAGTTTCCGCTCAACCCGACCGGCCGCAGCGACCAGTACCTGCAGGCGGTGCGCTCGATGCTCTCCAGCACGGTGCTCGACTCGCCCGGCGGTTATCCGGTGTTCCTGCGCCGCTGGACCCGTATGGGACAGATCGACAACGACCAGTTGGATCGCCTGCTCAAGCTCGGCGAGCCGGAGGCGGTGATGGCGGTGGTTTGCGCGCGTAATCTTTCTGATGAGCTGGCCCGCCGCGCCTGGTGGTGTGCCCCCTATTCAGAACATGCGCGGCGCATGCTCGAGAGCAAAAATGTCGTCGAAGGGCAGATGGGCAAGTGCCTCGCCGAGCACCTGATCGAACACCTGCCCTTTGAGACCGAACCGCGCGACATGCTCAACACCGTGCGCCTGGTGCTGCAGCCGGGGCTCATCGACGAGGGGCAGAAGCAGAAACTCTGGGAGAGCGGCGAGCGCAACAAAAGTTACCGCATCGGTTTTCTCGAGACGCTGCCATACGACCTGCCGGAGAAACAACCGCCGCGCGCCGATCTCGAAGGTTTACGCGAAAAGCTCAAACCGCTAAAAGAAAACATTTTTGCCCATCACTTGATGAAAATGCTCGGCGAGGCAGGACAGAGTTTTCTCTCGATTGCCGATGAGGTGATGCTTAACCCGGCCGATCAGGATGTGGCCAGTGCGTTATTCAATGCCCTCGGGCGGCACCTGCAAACGCTGCGTATCACTACAGAGGCATTGCGTGAGCTCTCAGATATTGAGGTGCTGATTGAGCAGCGGCTGCAGGAGGAGCCGATGCTCAAAGAGTTGCAGCAGGCGGCTCCGGAACTGGACAAAGAGTTGCGGGCGATGCTGACTCTAGCGCATGTGAGCGAATACCTGCTTAATCCGATCTTCGGCCAGACGGATGCGGTTGGCACGGTGATGAACGAGAAGATTGAACCGGTGACTCTGCCGCTGCGCCAGTCTATTGCTCGTCTGCGCGGGAAAAACCCTGACGAAGTGAGCCGTGGTCGCCGACGCCGTTCACGTCGTTACTGAATCTATCCACCTTATCTGGTCACATTCATTATGTCTGCCCGAATCGAAGTCCTAACTGTCGTTGCCAACCTTACTGTCTCTGTACCTCAGGAGACGGTCGAGCAGGGTATGGGTTTTCTGCCCTGGGTACTGGGTGAGAATCTCGCGGGGCAGGTCGATGCATACGTCATGGAAGAGGGCCTGGGTTATTATCCGGCGCTTGATTATTTTCGCGATCATCCGGAAGCGGTCGATCCTGCGCTGCTTGTATTGATCGACGAGGTGGCGACCTTTTGTGCTGGCTATGCACGGCGCGAATTGCGCAGACGTCTCTCACGTGCCTTTTCCAGCGTAAAGGTAGAGCAGGCACAGTGCACCGCCTACACGATGCCTCGGGTTCGCCCCTCGCGCAGTGGGGCGCCTGATGGGCTGGCGGTGCACTACACGCCGGCAACCGTGAAAATGGAATTGTTGCTCGGTTCAATTCAAAAGGGCGGCTTCGAGGGGGTGGAACAGCTCTCACTGGACAAACTGGTGCGCTGGGCTCGGGAACCCTTCGAAACCTTCCAGGTTAATGGCTCCCGGCTTATTGAATCGGGTAGCCGATAAAATTCCCGCATTGGCCTATTCATAGCCTTGTTTGCTCTTGAAGGGGTGCACTCGGCATAATCCACCGTTGAAATTCGGCATAACGATAATCAAAAGGAGCTCAAGATGCGCCTGATCCTGTTGGGGGCCCCCGGTGCGGGCAAAGGTACTCAAGCACAATACATCTGTGAAAAATACAATATTCCTCAGATCTCCACCGGCGATATGCTGCGTGCTGCGGTCAAGGCCGGCACTCCGTTGGGCCTTGAGGCAAAGAAGATCATGGACGAGGGTGGTTTGGTCTCGGACGACATCATTCTCGGCCTGGTGAAGGAGCGCATCGCCGAAGAGGATTGCAAGAACGGCTTTCTCTTTGATGGTTTCCCGCGCACCATCCCACAGGCAGAGGCCCTAAAGGCTGATGGCGTGATACTTGACTCTGTGGTCGAGATCGACGTCGACGATGATGAGATCATCAAGCGCATGAGCGGCCGTCGTGTCCATCCCGGCTCCGGCCGAACCTACCATATCATCTTCAATCCGCCGAAGGTGGAGGGCAAGGACGATGTGACCGGTGAGGACCTCATCCAGCGCGACGATGACAATGAAGAGACCGTGCGTAAGCGCCTCGACATCTATCATTCACAAACCAAGCCGCTGGTCGAGTTCTATTCCAGCTGGGCTGCTGCCGGCGGCAATGATGCACCCAAATACGTCAAAGTTACCGGTACCGGCAAGAGCGTTGACGAGAATCGTGAAGCTATCTTCGCTGCTCTGGGATAAATGCAGTAAGACAATGGCGTAACTGACAGGCCCCGAGGGGCCTGTTTTTGTTTCACCCATGCCCATATTGACGCTATGTCGGTATACTCGCCGAATGCATTGAATTTGGCGAAGCACTATGGAAAAAAGACAAACCGAAGACAAAATCGGGATACTCATTACCAATCTGGGGACACCGGATGCACCGACCCCGGCAGCATTGCGCCGTTATCTCGGTGAGTTTCTCTGGGACCGGCGGGTGGTCGACTTACCACGACCACTGTGGTGGCTCATTCTTAACGGGATTATCCTGCGTACCCGTCCGGCGCGTTCCGCGCGTGCCTATCAGGCCGTGTGGAGTGATGATGGCTCGCCTCTGATGGTGACTTCGCGCCGACAGCAACAGAAGCTGCAACAACAGCTGGATACCCTCGCGCCGGGGCGCTATGTGGTGGCACTTGGAATGCGTTATGGCAATCCCTCGATCGCCTCAGCGCTGGATGAATTGCGCAGTAGAGGTATTGAGGCGATCACGGCATTGCCGCTCTATCCTCAAAATTCCTGTTCCACTACCGCCTCTACCCTGGATGCTATCGGAGATGCACTGCAGCGTACCCGTTCGGTGCCGCACCTGCGTTTTATCGCTGATTACCATGATCACCCGCTCTATATTCAGGCACTGGCCGGGTCGGTGCGCGAACAGTGGCGCAGACAACAGGCCGGAGAGAAGCTCATCCTCTCTTTCCATGGTACCCCGGTGCGCTTTCGCACCGAGGGCGATCCCTATTACCAGCAGTGCATGAAAACAGCTGAACTGTTGGCTTCCGAGCTGGCTTTGCCCAGGGAGGAGTGGCTCGTCACATTCCAGTCGCGTTTCGGACGAGAGGAATGGTTGCAGCCCTACACGGATAAGACCCTGGAGCAGTTGGCCGTGGAGGGGGTGAGACGCCTGGATGTCATTTGCCCCGGCTTCTCTTCTGACTGTCTGGAGACCCTGGAGGAGATCGCCGTGGAGAACCGTGATCTATTCCTGCAGGCGGGTGGCGAGGCGCTGCACTATATACCGGCGTTGAACGAACGCGATGGACACATCATCATGATGGCTGAGCTGGTTACGGCAGAGCGAAGTTAATACCTGTCTGCAGGAGCGCTTGCCGCGACTTGCCTCTGAGTCAGCAAAAGCCCATACGGAACAGACTTCTCGTCAAAGTCCTGTCTCTCTATGTCATCGCGAAACTTCGGGAAGAGGCTGCATCGGCCCTTCAGAACAACCGGCCTGCCTTGACCAGCCGGTCCTTCCAGTAAGGATTCTCCAGTGAAGCATAGCTCACCACCTTGCCGCTTGAGGGGGCGTGAACAAAGGTATTGCCGCCAATATAGAGGCCGACGTGCGAGACCTTTCCCTCAATGCGGAAGAACAGTAGGTCGCCTTGCTGTAGTGAGGTGGGCTCAACAGGGAAGGCATTGCTGTAGAGTGTTTGGGTCGTGCGTGGCGCATTCATTCCAACTTGCTTGAACGAGTAGTAAATTAGACCGCTGCAATCAAAACCTCGTTGAGGGGAGGCGCCGCCGAAGTGATAGGGGGTACCCAACATCTGTTTGGCGACAGTCACCGCAGGGTGAGTAGCCGCTGGAAAGATTGCGGCGGGTTTAAACGGCATAGGTGACGCAGCAATGCTACCGCAGCCGGATAGCCCCATGAGTACAAGATATGCTGAGGCGATGCTCGTCTGGAAGTAGAGTCTTTTCCGGGGCATCTTTCGGTACCTTATTATTTCCTATTATTCCACTTATATAGGTTTTACAACGGCGGTAAAGCCGAGGCGCTCACATTATTGGTCACGGAACACACGGGGGATACGATTCGTGTCGTTATCTTTGTGTGTTCCGCAGCCCGTTTTTGTCACTCGCCGAAGACAGTGGGGACCACTTCGCGGAAGTGTTTGACGAAGTGAGCAGTGACACCTTCCTTGATGTGTGCCGGCAGCTCCTCGAAATCACCACGGTTGTCTTCAGGCAGGATCAGCTCCATTACTTTGGCCCGGCGGGCGGCGATAACCTTTTCACGGATACCGCCGACCGGAAACACAGTTCCGGTCAGCGTGAGCTCCCCGGTCATCGCCAACGGACGCTTGATGCGCTCATTGCGCGCCAATGAAAGCAATGCGGTAGCCATGGTGATACCGGCGCTCGGACCATCCTTGGGCGTTGCTCCCTCGGGCACATGCAGGTGAACAAAGGCGGCATCGAAGAACTCTGGATTGCCTTTGAACTGCTTCAGGTGGGATGAGACATAGCTGTAGGCGATTTCCGCCGATTCACGCATCACCTCGCCGAGCTTGCCGGTGAGTTTGAAGCCGCGGTTCTTGCTGTGCACCTGGGTTGCCTCGATGCTGAGCGTAGCGCCACCCATGGCGGTCCAGGCCAGGCCGGTGACTACGCCAACACCACTAAGCGGCTTCTCCTTGCCGAAAAAGGGCTTACCCAGAAAATTTTCCAGGTTTTTCGGGCCGACCCGGATGGGACCTTTATTACCGCTGACCAGCTCCATGGCTGCCTTTCTCACGACCCGGCCAAGTTGCTTTTCAAGATTGCGCACCCCCGCTTCGCGGGCATAACCTTCTATGATTTGGCGTAGCGCTGTATCGCTGATCTTCAATTTGCTTGCCTTGACTCCCGAGCGTTCCAATTGGCGTGGCCACAGGTGGTTTTTGGCTATCGCCAGTTTCTCGTCGGTGATATAGCCGGAGAGGCGGATGATCTCCATCCGGTCGAGCAGCGGCCCGGGAATGGTGTCGAGTTGATTGGCGGTACAGACGAAGAGTACCTTGGATAAATCAAAGCGCAGGTCGAGGTAGTGATCGAGAAATTCGCTATTTTGCTCTGGATCCAGAACTTCGAGCAGCGCTGCAGCCGGATCACCTTGGTAGGAAGCGCCGATTTTATCGATCTCATCAAGCATAATGACAGGGTTCGCCGTGCCTGCTTCCTTGATGGCGTGGATAAATTTTCCTGGCATGGCGCCGATATAAGTGCGCCGATGCCCCTTGATCTCTGCCTCGTCGCGCATTCCCCCCACCGAGAAACGATAGAATTTCCGGCCGACGGTTTCGGCGATGGAACGGCCGATGGATGTTTTACCCACTCCAGGAGGGCCTACCAACAGTAATATTGAACCTGCAATGGTGCCGCGTAGCTGACCGACAGCCAGAAACTCCAGAATGCGCTGTTTGACATCGTCGAGTCCGTCGTGATCACGGTCGAGAATTTTACGTGCACGCTTGAGGTCGAGGATATCGCTTGAATGGACCCCCCAGGGTAAAGTGGTGATCCAGTCCAGGTAGTTACGGGTAACCGAGTATTCCGGAGAGCCAGACTCCAATACCGCCAGTTTTTGCATCTCATCGTCGAGACGTTTATGTGCGTGTTCAGGCAGAACCAGTGCAGCCAAACGCTCGTTGAATCGCTCCAAATCGGCGGTACGGTCATCCTTCTCCAGGCCTAATTCCTTTTGAATCTCCTTGAGCTGCTCGCGCAGAAAGAATCTACGCTGCTGCTCGGACATCTGCTCTTCTACCTGCTGGCGTATCCGTGTCTGCAGTTTTGCAACTTCCAGTTCCTTCTTCAGCAGCACCAGCACTTTTTTCATGCGCTGAATTACCGGAAACGTCTCCAGCACCTGCTGAAGTTCGACTTTGCTTGCGGTGGTGAGGCTGGCCGCAAAATCGGTTAGTGGAGAGGGCTCATTGGGGCCGAACCGGTTAAGAAAGTATTTTAGCTCCTCGCTGTAAAGCGGATTGAGTGGTAACAATTCCTTTATTGTATTGATAATGGCAATGGCATAGGCGCGCATCTCGTCCTTGTCGGCTTTTTTATCTTCCAGCGGATACTCTACTTGCACCAGATAGGGGGGGGCCGTTGACAACCATTTCACGATACGAAAGCGCTGAAGGCCCTCGGCGATAAACTGCAGTTTTCCGCTAGAGCGCCCCGGCTGGTGCAGGCGTACAACACTGCCTGTGTCATAAAAATCTTCACTGCTGAGCTGATCCGACCGGTCACTCTTTATCATGATCAGGCCGGCCATCTGATGTGCGGTTTCACCGATCTGTTCGATGGTCTGCAGCCACGGGCTTTCGTCCATGACGATGGGCACTGCCTGTGCCGGAAAAAATGGGCGGTCGAATACCGGCAACAGGTGTAGCGTTGTGGGCAAGACAGTTCCTGCCACCGCCAACCCGGATAGGGTGTTATTGTCGTCTACAAATTCCGCTTCCAAGGGATCGTTTTCAGTCATGATGTGCCTCGTTTTACCTTTTCGCAGAAAAAATACATCGTCATTTGCCTCCGTTGCAAGGAGAGCTACCAGGCAATTTTATCCAAATTTCCACCGATGAAAACTCCATTTGCATGCAGAGAGATTGTGACTCGCTAAAGCGAAGGCAATGGTGATAAGTGGCTTAATAGAGTTTTGAGGTGATTTTTATGGTGAAAATTACAAAAAAACTCCTTTTTCTTTAAAAATTTCATGAATTTTTTTACAAATAAATAAAAAGTATGTTTATAATTTGATTGTTATACATTTCATACATTTCATAAGGAGCGGTTTCATGGCACGCGTAAAGAAAGCTGCAACCAAGAAAAGAACTGTTAAGAAGACCGCAGCACGTCGTGGTCGTCCGTCTGCGAAGAGTGTAGCGGCAAAGCTTGATCCGTCAAAAAACGCTGCTTTTAAAGCAGCTGTCGCTCGTCGCGAAAAGGCCATTGCAGCCTTGGAAAAGGCAGACGCAGCTGTTAAAAAGGCCGCTGATGCACAGGCTGCGGCCCGTGCCAAGGCCAAAACGAGCAAAACTGCAGCTGCCAAGGCCGCCGTTGATAAAAAGGCTGAAATGCTTGCTGCTGCCAAGCAGAAAGTGGCTGAAGCCAAGACCGAGCAGAAGATGGCTGACACCATGATCGCCACACTGGCCAAGTTTGAGGCTGCTCAGCAGAAGGCTTATGAGAGTGCTTTAACCAAGGCTATTAAGGCTCAGGAGAAGAAAGAAGCCGCTGCTGCCAAGAAAAAAGGTGCACCGAAGAAGAAGCGTCGCACTGTTAAGCGCAAGGCGGTTCGTGCAAAGAAAGCCGAAGCGTAAGCTCCGCTGCATGAAAAACCAAAAGGCCGGCTATATGCCGGCCTTTTGTTTATCCGCTGAGTGAGGAAACACGAACACGCTTCTCAGAACAAGCCTTCAAACGGTTCCACCTCAACCATTTCGCCGGCTTCGACTGGGCCGGACTCTGATGGCAGTATGATAAAGCAGTTGGCTTGACTCATGGAGCTGAGAATGTGTGAGCCCTGGTGCCCTGTGCTCCGAACCACCAGTTCGCCCTGTTCGTTTCGTTCCATAATCCCTCGCTGGAAGTCCTGACGGCCTGGACGCTTCTTTAGCCGTTCTGCGGTATGTATTTTCAGGCGAATAGGCACGGTGGTGCTTTGCCCCATCAGGTGGTGCAGGCTTGGCTGGACGATTTGGTAAAACGTCGCCATTGCTGACACCGGGTTGCCCGGTAGACCGAAAAATACGGTTTGGCTGATTGAACCAAAAGCCAGGGGCTTGCCAGGTTTCATTTTTATCTTCCAGAAATTCACTTGTCCGAGTTGGTCCAGTGTCTGTTTGACATAATCAGCATCGCCTACCGAGACGCCGCCGCTGGTGATCAAAACATCCGCTGCCTCCGCGGCCGTGGTAAAGGCATTACGGATAGCATCGGGATCGTCGCGGATGACGCCCATATCGAGATGCTCTACATTCATCGCGCGGAGCATGCCATAGAGACTATAGCGGTTGCTGTCATAAATCTGTCCGGCACGCGGTGTCTCACCTATCGAGCACAGTTCGTCACCGGTGGAAAAGGTGGCTACACGCAAGCGACGTTTTACGGTTATCTCAGCGATGCCGAGTGAGGCCAACAGACCAAGTTCAGCGCCGCGAATTTTCTTGCCTGTTGCAAGTACTACCCCTCCCTTGGTGATATCCTCGCCGATCTGTCTCACATTTTCGCCCGGTTTATGACTGCTGTGGATCGTGAGGTTGTCACCATCACGCTCTGCCTGTTCCTGCATAATTACGGTGTCGGCGCCCTCCGGCACCATAGCACCTGTCATGATGCGTACAGCCTGGCCACTATGCACTTTCCCTTCGAAGGGGGTTCCTGCAAAGGCGGTGCCGATGACCTTGAGTTGTGTTGAGCCTTCGGCAGGAAGATCGTTATGGCTGATTGCATAACCATCCATTGCTGAATTGATATAGGCGGGGACATTAAGTGGTGAGGTGACGTCCTCGGCGATGATGCGGTTGAAGGCATCACGCAGGCTGCAGCATTCGAACCCGTGAATGGGAGTGAGGACTTCGCGAATCCGCTGCAGCGCCATATCGACAGTCAGCAAATTGCTGCTTTCCAGGTTAATGCAGTCGGTTTCAGAAGAGGGCGTAGAGTGATTCATTAACTAATACCTGTGTAAGTTACTCGATGTGGTGCGCTAATATGTTTGCGTTTGATGCCGTGTGGTTAAGCCAGTTGATAATGTAGTCGCGGATCGCTTCCGGTTGATTGATATTCAACACGGGAATATCGGCCTGTGGTTGTAGGGTGTCACAAGCGATGGCGATGATGTGGGGATCATCGGGGTAAAGTAACGGTTTGCCAAGGGCCTCGCGATGTAATTCAATCTTGGGGTAGGGCTCATACTTGAAACCTTCCACCAGTAGCAGGTCGAACTGTTGTGGGTCGAGCTGTTTTAACAGCTCTTCCAGCTGTGGATCATTCTGTTCTGTCTGATTTTCGGTGATGAGTGCCCAGCGTTTTGCAGATGCGATCATCGTCTGGCTCGCACCCGCCTTGCGTAGCCGGTAACTGTCTTTGCCTGGTGTGTCGATGTCAAATTCATGGTGGGCGTGTTTGAGCAGTGCTATGCGTATGCCGCGCTCGCGCAGCAAGGGTATCAGCTGTTCCAGTAGGGTTGTCTTGCCGGCTCCGCTGAAGGCAACGAAACCGATCAGGGGTCGGGGAAAGTCAGAATTCACAAATTTAACCTTTTTCCTGCGCATTGAGCTGCTCGGGCGTATTGATATTTATAAACGCTTCAGGTTGTTCAGAAAAATCCGCGGTACAGTGATCGATACTGTAATACCAGTCATGCACTTTGCGTCCTCCTGATTCAATATAGTGGCGGAGATTTTCGGCCATACTGCGCTTGACCAGCATGATTACCGGGTGCAGCCGTTCACCATCATCGACGGTGCATACTTCCGCATGGTGGCGTTTCAGGCTTTCGAGCATCCGTGTAGCCAGGTCGCGGGGTAGTTGCGGGGTGTCACATGGGGCACTGAGTACATAATCGCTGTGGCTTTGTTCGAGGGCACTTAACAGTCCGGCCAATGGGCCAAGCCCTCCCGGCAGGACGTCTTCAATCAGAGGATAACCGAATTTTGTGTATTCATCCTGATGGCGATTGATGTTGATTAATATCGAATCGCATTGTGGTGAAAGTCGTTCCAGTACCCACTCAATCAGTGGGCGACCGTGAAGTGACAGTAATCCCTTATCATGCCCACCCATACGGCGCCCAGCTCCACCGGCAAGGATGACTGCGGTGATTGTTTCTCTATGGTCAAAATCGGCTGACATAATTTGAATCGGGGATTTTTTCAGGACAGGCAATATCTTATCACGCCATAGCGGCTTTGTTAGTCTTCAGAGGGGCGGCATGTATGAAACGATTGCGGCGTGGACCGGAAAATCCGCAGGTTGATATTCTTGAGAAAGAGAAGTGTTATCAGGGCTTTTTCCAGCTGGAGAAATATCATCTGAGGCATCGCCTGTATGAGGGTGCCATGAGTGGGATGATTGAACGCGAACTGTTTGAACGTGGGCATGCGGCCGCGGCGTTGCTCTACGATCCGCAGCGTGATGCGGTTGTAATGCTGGAGCAGTTTCGTATTGGCGCGCTTGAGGCGGAAGGCGGTCCCTGGTTATTCGAGATTGTTGCAGGGATGATAGAGGGGGATGAACAGCCTGAGGCGGTAGTGCGGCGTGAGGCGGTTGAAGAGGCCGGATGTGTGATTCAGGAACTGGAGCTTATCTGTGAATATCTGGTCAGTCCAGGGGGAACCTCGGAGCGGATTACTCTCTATTGTGGAAAGGTCGATGCCGCCGGGGTCGGCGGCATGTACGGCCTAGCCGAAGAGGATGAGGATATCCGAGTGCAGACCGTTGCCTTCGAGGAGGCGTGGCGTTGGTTGGAGGAGGGCATGATTAACTCCGCCAGTCCGATTATCGCCTTGCAGTGGTTGGCAATGAATCGGGAACAGTTGCGCACGAAGTGGCAGGCATGTTCATCGTTCAAAAAAGGTTGCTGATTCACTGCGGGGGCTCGGCCCCAGCCGGGCTTGTCCTCCTTCCACGGTGTTATTTGGCGGGAAGCCGGATTAAAAAAACCTTCTGTCAGCCCAGTGGAGGTTTAAACCTCGCGGGTCTGTATTGAGCAGGTCGAGCTGTCATGAAATAGCGAGGCCATAGATGCCGCATTTTTTCCCTGCCAGTCGTGATGCTTCCGTGAGGGCAGTGTCGAGATGATATCCCCGAACTAATTGGTCGATCAGACCTGCATTAAAGACATCCCCGGCGCCGAGGGTATCGACGACCTTTTCGGGGGAGAAAGCGGGAGCATGCAGGATCCTTCCTTGCCAGTCCCGACCGTGTGCGCCTTTTTCACCCCAGGTACAGCTCATTTGTGCTGACAGCCCCTGCTTGCTCATATGCTGGAGAAATTCGCCAGCATTCTCATAACCCCGGTGTTGGGCAAAGTCCCGGGAAAACATCAGCAGGTCGGCATAGGGAAAGAGCTTCTCGATCCCCTCGCGGGGCTTTTCGGCCTCGATTGAACACGGCAACCGTGGATGATTACGTCGCAGGCTTTCCAGCATCTGTCTTACCTGTACAAGATTGCGGCCCTCGAAATGGACCCAGTCGATTTGGTCAAGATTGATCATGGCAAAATGGTCGGCATCGTATTCCGGAAGATCACGGAAATGGACGATGGTGCGGCTGCCGCTGGCGCGGCTCAGCGAAACGTAGGAGGTGGGAACCTTGCCGTGGTCAACGCTATGCACCGCACTCAGGTCAATCTTATGTTGGTGGAGATCTGCTAGGATCGCTTCGGCATCTGGTTCTGATGCGAGGGTGCCGGCCCAGGTACAGTCGTGACCAAGCTGGCTCAGTACCACCAGTGAATTGGTCGCGTTGCCACCACGGCAGCGTTGTTGCGACAGGGCGCGAACCTCCTGGTCTTCGTGCGGATAGTTATCGACGAGATTGATGATGTCCAGTGTTGCATTGCCCACTGCCAGTATGCGTGCCATAGATTCCTCTTGATAACGAGGGCTCCCATCGCTGCTTCAATGCTGCACCTGAAGCGAGGTTATTGATGGTTATGCAGAGCCCAACGAACGTGTTCCACGACAATAGGGGATGAATGGTTCAGGTGCTGTTGCAGAGCGGTGATGATCTCCGGGTTGTCCGGATTGTCAGTCAGTGCGTTACCGAGTGCAATGGCGATGTTACGCAGCCAGGACTCGTGGCCAATGCGCCTGATAGGCGATCCTTCCGTAAAGCGCAGGAATTCCTCCTCACTCCATAAAAACAGGTCTACCAGGTGAGGACTATCGAGTCCGTGGCGCGGCATGAAATCCACTTCCTTGCTCACTTGTGCAAAACGATTCCAGGGACAGATCAACTGACAGTCATCGCAACCGTAGATACGATTGCCAAGCAAGGGCCTCAACTCCTCGGGTATGACGCCTTTGTATTCGATGGTGAGGTAAGAGATGCAGCGTCGGGCGTCGACCACATAAGGTTTGACGATCGCCGCTGTAGGGCAGATATCGATGCAGGCTTGGCAGCTGCCGCAATGTGCGCTTACCGGTGCATCCGCCGGGAGCGGCAGATCGGTGTAGAGTTCGCCGAGGAAGAACCATGAACCGGCATTGCGGTTGAGGATGTTGCTGTGTTTGCCGATCCAACCCAACCCGGCTTTTTCTGCCAGTGGTTTTTCCAGCACCGGGGCGCTGTCGACGAAAGCCCGATAACCGAATTCACCAATCTCATTCACGATGCGTAGGGCCAGTTGTTGCAGACGTTTGCGCATCAGCTTGTGGTAGTCACGCCCAAGAGCATAGCGGGAAATGTAACCCAGTTCGCTGCGCTCAAGTACCAGCCAGGGATCCCAGGAAGAGGGTGGCAGATAATTCATGCGAACAGTGACCACGCTGAGTGTACCCGGTTCGAGATCTGCCGGCCGGCTGCGCTTGGTGCCATGATGAGCCATATAGCCCATTTCACCGTGATAGCCTTGCTGCAGCCACCGGTGAAGCTGTGCCTCGGCTGCGCTGAGGTTTGTATCGGCAATGGCCACTTGCTGGAAACCGAGTTCGGCACCCCAGTGACGGATTCGGGTGACGAGTGCCGTGGCATCGAAATGGTTCTGTGTCTGCCTCATAGCGACTATGATACCTGTCATGAAGCGATTGCCCTATGATCTCTATCGTGCCGAACAGGTACGTGAACTCGACCGCCTGGCCATTGAATACTATGGCATCTCTGCGAACGCCCTGATGGCGAGCGCCGGGCAAGTGATTTTCGATGAAATTCGCCACCGCTGGCCTCGCAAGCGGCGGCTTGCCGTCGTTTGTGGTGGTGGCAATAACGGTGGTGACGGCTATGTAGTTGCCAGGCTGGCGGCTCAGGTCGGGCTAGAGGTCGAGCTCTATTATCTGGTGAGCCCGGAAGAGCTCAAGGGCGCTGCCCGCCATGCCTTTGAGGAGGCCGAGGCAGTGGGGGTTTCCATGATTAACTATGACGGTCAGCGTATCGATGGGCATGACCTGATTCTGGATGCGATGCTGGGGACGGGTCTTGAGCGTCCGGTGGAGGGGAACTGGGCCGAGGCAATCGATGCTATCAACGAAGCGCCCTGCCCGGTGATTGCCGCCGATATCCCTTCTGGACTCTTCGCCGATAGCGGCTGCGTGATGGGGGCTGCCGTGAAGGCTGATGTGACGGTCAGCTTTATTGCCCTCAAGCAGGGGCTGTTCACGGCTGACGGCCCTGACCATTGTGGCCATCTTGTGTTTTCCGATCTGAACATTCCCTATGCCGCATACGGCCATATGGTCCCCTCTGCCCGGCGTATTGACTACTTTTCACTTTCAACCCAGCTCGCACCCCGTCGACTCTCCTCTCATAAGGGGGACTTTGGTCATGTGCTTGTGGTGGGAGGTGATTCAGGCATGATGGGCGCGGTGCAGATGGCTGCCGAGGCGGCAGTACGTATGGGGGCTGGACTGGTTTCCGTGGCCACCCGTGCGGCACACGCCGCCATGATGAGTAGCGCACGGCCTGAACTAATGTGCCATGGTGTCGAGCACCCCGAGGCGCTGGTCCCCCTGTTGCATCGGGCCAATGTGGTGGCGATAGGCCCTGGATTGCAGACCGGCGAGTGGGGACGTGCCATGTTCGCAACGCTCCTTGAAAGCCAACTGCCACTGGTGCTTGATGCCGATGCGCTCAATCTGTTGGCGGTTGAACCTTTGCACCGTGATAAGTGGGTACTCACCCCCCACCCAGGAGAAGCGGCGAGATTGCTGGGTTGTACCGTTCAGGAGATTCAGCAGGATCGCTTTCTCGCTATCGCGGCGCTTGAAGCGAGTTTCGGCGGGGTATGCGTGCTCAAGGGGTGTGGCACACTGGTACTTGGCGCAGACGGGGAGAGCGCACTATGCAGCGAGGGCAACCCGGGCATGGCGACAGGAGGAATGGGTGATGTTTTGACTGGAGTCATTGCTTCACTTATTGCCCAAGGGTGGGAGCTGGGCACGGCGGCCCGTCTTGGGGTGGCTGTCCATGCGGCGGCGGCCGATCGTGCTGCTGCTCGGGATGGCGAGCGTGGCCTGCTAGCCTCCGATCTGTTCTCACATTTGCGCCGCCTGGCCAATCCGGCAAGTAGATGATTGAGACAACAAATAGCTATTTTCTGCCTGACAGCGAGAGGATGGAGGCGTTTGGCGCCCTGCTGGCCCATTGCTGCGCGCCCGGCAGTGTACTCTACTTATATGGCGACTTGGGGGCGGGAAAAACCACCCTGGTGAGGGGGTTCGTCCATGCCCTCGGTCATCGTGGCGCGGTAAAAAGTCCCACGTATACCCTGGTCGAGACCTACGACCTGGGTGAGCAACGGGTCAACCATTTTGATCTCTATCGGCTTGGTGAGCCGGAGGAGCTGGAGTATCTCGGTATTCGGGACTATTTCGATAACCAGGCTATTTCCCTGGTGGAGTGGCCGCAACAGGGGAGGGGGATGCTGCCACCGGCTCTGATCACGGTACAGATCGAATACGAGCAGGGTGGCCGGCGTGTCACCCTTTCAGGTGAGACCCCCGCTACTGAAAGCGTGTATCGGTGTGTAGCCACTCACTTTGTGGATCGATAACGCTTGATTTTTTGCTTTATTCGGTTAAAGTTAGGCTAATATGCTATAATTAATAGCAAGAATATGCTTTAACTTGATGAATTTTAAAGAATAATAGAATATCGAGCATAAGGAGAGGCGTGGGGTATGCGACTCCAAGGCGCTTTACTGACACTGGTACTGACTTTCTATGGCTCCCTTGCCTGGGCGCAGGCCGAGATCAATGGCGTGCGTATGTGGCCTGCTCCGGACAATACTCGCCTGGTTTTTGATAGCAGTGCGCCGGTGGAGCACACTCTGTTCACACTGAAGGGTCCTGATCGCATCGTTATCGATCTCAAGAAGGCCCAGCTCAAAGCGGATATCGCTAAACTTGAATTCTCCAGGAGCCTGATAAAAAACATCCGTACCGGTAATCATGGTGAGCAGGGTTTGCGGATAGTGCTCGATCTTAAGGAACAGGTTACCCCCAAGAGTTTTGTGCTAACACCAAACAATGAGTATGGCGATCGTCTGGTCATTGATCTTGCTCATGAGAGTACTTCGGAGCCCAGAGAGAAAAAGAGCATTCGTAGCCTCTCGGCCCAGAGCCTCACTCGTGATATCGTGATCGCTATCGATGCCGGACACGGTGGTGAGGACCCCGGAGCTATGGGGCCAGGGCGTACACGCGAGAAGGATGTGGTGTTGGAGATTGCACGTCGGCTTTATACCCTGGTGGAGAAGGAGCCCGGACTTACGCCCGTGATGATACGCGACGGGGACTATTATGTCGGGTTGGGTCAGCGTGTGGAGATAGCACGTAAGCATAAGGCCGATCTGCTGATCTCTGTTCATGCTGATTCTTTCCGCGACCACCGTGCAACCGGTTCTTCTGTTTATACATTGTCGGCCCGTGGTGCGACCAGTGAACAGGCCCGCTTGCTGGCAGAAAAGGAAAACGCCTCTGACCTCATTGGCGGGGTCAGACTGGATGACAAGGATGATCTGCTGGCATCGGTGCTGCTGGACCTGTCGCAAACCGCCACAATCGAAGCGAGCAGCGATGTGGCCTCACGTGTGCTGACTGGTCTCAAGAGTGTCGGAAAGGTGCACAAGTCGCGGGTCGAGCAGGCTGGATTTCGCGTTCTCAAGGCGCCTGACCTCCCCTCCATACTGGTCGAAACAGCATTTATCTCCAATCCGGCTGAGGAGCGCAAGCTGCGTAATCCCACACACCAGAAGCGTATGGCCAGTGCCATCATGAGCGGCATTCGCAGTTATTTCGTAGAAAACCCACCTCCGGGAACCATCCTGGCCCGGGCGCGGCGCAAGCACATCATTGCTCAAGGCGATACCCTCTCCGGGATTGCCCGTACGTATCAGGTCCGTCTCGATTCACTGCGCGATTACAACGGCCTGAATGGCAATAAATTGCGGATCGGCCAGGTATTACGGATCCCCAGCGGGAGCTAATGACAAGGTGACCGATAGCAGGGAACATCTGTCGGGAAGTTCAAAGTTCAAAAACACCTGACGCCAAATGGCGAATCACTGGAGGGCTCACCGCCCTCACGCCTTGGTCTCGTCTCCCGTATCTGCATTTGTTAAGCTAGCCCGCTTGAAACTATCTGGGCAGCAAGCCTGTGCAACGACGTATCCAGCCCTTATCCCTGCAGTTGGCCAACCAGATCGCCGCTGGCGAGGTGGTCGAACGCCCTGCCTCAGTGGTCAAGGAGTTGCTGGAAAACAGCATTGATGCGGGTGCCCGAAGTATTGAGCTCGAACTGGAGCGAGGGGGGAGTAAGCGCATCCGTTTGCGGGATGATGGCGCCGGTATCCACCGCGATGACTTGCTGCTTGCGGTCAGTCCCCATGCAACGAGCAAAATTTATAACCAGCAAGAGCTGGAGCAAATCGCCAGTCTTGGCTTTCGCGGCGAGGCGCTGGCCAGTATTGCTTCGGTCTGTCGTTTTACCCTTTGCAGTCATCAGCAAGGGGTGGAGGAGGCCTGGCAGATCAGCAATGATGTTATGGGCCGGTTGAGTGTCCCCGTGCCATGTGCCTTGCCACCGGGTACCAGTGTTGAGGTGCGAGATCTTTTCCATAATACACCGGCACGGCGCAAGTTCCTGCGCAGCGAGCGAACAGAGCTCCTGCATGTGGAGCAGGTGCTCAAGCGGGTCGCCCTGAGCCGTTTTGATGTGGCTTTTTCTCTCGTTCACAACGGTAAACAGAGTCTGCGACTGCGTGCGGCGCTGGATGCTCCCCAAAGACCAAAGCGTGTTGCAGACGTGCTGGGCAAGCGATTTTTACAGTATGCGATTACCCTGGAGCAAGAGGCCGCTGGTATGCGTTTGTGGGGATGGGTGGCGACGCCTGAGTATTCCCGCAGTCAGGCCGATAGCCAGTACTTTTATCTTAATGGACGCATGATCCGTGACAAGCTGATCAACCACGCCGTGCGTCAGGCTCATCAAGAGGTATTGGAGCCGGGACGCTATCCTGCTTATTTGCTCTATCTTGAGGTGGATCCGCAGCAGGTCGACATTAATGTTCACCCTACCAAGCATGAAGTGCGCTTTCGTGAATCGCGGCTGGTCCATGACTTTGTTTTTCGTACCTTGCTGAATGTGCTCAAAGAGTCACCGCTGGCCTCACCCCTGGCACTGTCGGCAGCCGAGGGACACGCGGGGCAGTTGGGCGCCGTACCGTCTCCCGTAAGACAGGCTGCTGGTGCAACGCGTCAGCGTGAGCCTGCCAGGGTTGCAGAACAGATGAATTTTTACCGGCAGGCCGCCGCTTCACCGGCCGGTGCAGCGCGATACAGCGGATCGGTGGATAGGCCGTTGGGCAAGGCTATGGCACTGTTGCATGGACGCTACCTGCTGGCTGAAAATGCGCAAGGGCCACTGCTTGTGGATCTTGCTTCTGCGCGGGAGTACCTGTTGTCCCGACGATTGCAGGCAATGCTTGCGGATGGGGAGGTGCAAAGCCAGCCGCTGTTGATCCCGCTCACGTTACTCCTGGACGAGACAACAATCATCGCTCTTGAGCCATGGCTCGGGGAGCTGTTGCGACTGGGTTTTGTGGTAGAACGGTTAGGTGCAGAATCGTTGGTTCTGCGGCAGGTGCCGCTCCTGTTACGAGGCGCCGATGCTGAACTTATTCTCAAGCGTCTTATCCGTGTATTGACGACGCCGGGGCAGGGGCGGGCTGACAGCCCGGAATTGATCGTGGTCTTGGTGCAGGGCGTCGTCGAGTCTAGCGCAGTTGATCGCTTGGTTGACGCTGAGGGGGTGTTGCGGGAGCTGGAAGCACTGGAGGATATTGGTAGCGCCTTTTGGCAGGTCTTACCCTTGGCGCAGCTGGAACACTGGATGGCTACCCGGGGCTGATGCCCCGCTCTTTTTTGCCGAACGGATTGGTTAATTGTGATGCAACGAAACGGTACATGGCGAGACAGCTCTGGTGCATTGCCACCTGCTGTCTGCCTGATGGGACCCACTGCCTCGGGTAAGACGGATCTTGCGGTTAAGTTGGTCGAGCGATTGCCGTTTGAGATCATCAGCGTCGATTCGGCATTGATCTACCGCGGTATGGATATCGGTACGGCAAAGCCGGATGCCGAGACTCTGGCTCGTGCGCCACATCGTTTGATTGATATTCTCGACCCGGCAGAGGCCTATTCGGCCTCCCGATTTCGCAAGGATGCCTTGCGGGAGATGGCCGAGATTACCGCGGCCGGACGGATTCCCTTGCTGGTGGGGGGCACTATGCTCTATTACCGAGCCCTCGAGCAGGGACTTTCTCGCCTGCCTCAGGCCGATGCGGCAACACGAGAGCGCATTGAACGGGAAGCGGCAGAGTGGGGCTGGCAGGCATTGCATAATCGGCTTGCAGAGGTGGACCCGGCTGCGGCGGAGCGCATTCACCCCAATGACCCCCAGCGTTTATCACGAGCCCTTGAGGTTTACGAACTGACCGGTCGGCCAATGAGTGAACTGTGGCAGGAAAAGGACCAGCCTGAGCTCCCCTGGCGCTTAGTTAAGGTCGCGGTGGCGCCGGCCGACCGGGCCGACCTGCATGAACGCATCGCCAGGCGCTTTCGTCAGATGCTGGAGCAGGGATTAGTTGAGGAGGTCGAGGCGTTGTATCACCGTGGTGATCTCAATCCGCAACTGCCATCGATTCGTTGTGTGGGGTATCGCCAGGTTTGGCAATACCTGGATGGGGAACTATCCTATTCGCAGATGTCTGAAAGGGGGATTGTCGCCACCCGCCAGCTGGCCAAGCGGCAGTTCACTTGGCTGCGCAGTGAGCAAAGGCTTCAGTGGTTTTCAACATTTGAGACCAATTTATTGGAAAAAATGTTGAAATTTCTGGATGATAGCGCCATATATTAGTGTGTCGGCTCGAATTTAATCCATGTACAATCGTACGGGAATAAATTTTCTTTGGGTAACCTGCTGATAGTTAGAGCAAGATGAGATTTTTAGGGGCGCGTGTTGCGCTACATAATAACAAAAGGAGTAATCTGATGAGCAAAGGGCAAGCACTGCAAGACCCGTTTCTGAATGCCCTGAGAAAGGAGCGGATCCCGGTCTCGATCTACCTTGTGAATGGCATTAAGTTACAGGGGCAGGTCGAGTCCTTCGATCAATTTGTGGTTCTGCTGAAGAACTCTGTCAGCCAGATGGTATACAAGCATGCTATCTCTACTGTTGTCCCTGCGCGCAATGTCCGTTTAAACTTTGCCGACCAACCTCCGGGTGAGACAGCACCAGGTACGGGACCCAGCCATAATTTTTAAATTCACTTTCTTTACAGACACGTCTTGCGGGGGTGATCTTGTTTGAACGCCCCCGAAGTGGCGAACGTGCTGTTCTGGTTCACCTCGATCTGCAACACGAGAACGATCGCGAGGATCTGGATGAGTTCCGGGATCTGGCGGTCTCAGCTGGCGCGATGCCGGTTGCTGTTGTTACCGGCGCAAGGCGACTCCCTGAACCCAAGTATTTTGTCGGTAGCGGCAAGGCGGAAGAGATACGCTTGCTGGTCGAGGCTGAACAGGCAGAACTGGTGCTGGTCAACCACCTCCTGAGCCCCGCCCAGGAACGTAACCTTGAACGCCTGCTACAGTGCCGGGTCCTTGACAGGACCGGTCTGATCCTGGACATTTTCGCCCAGCGGGCGCGATCCCATGAGGGTAAGCTGCAGGTGGAACTGGCACAGTTGCGTCACCTTTCCACGCGCCTGGTGCGCGGTTGGACACACCTTGAGCGGCAGAAAGGTGGTATTGGTCTGCGCGGCCCAGGTGAAACTCAGCTCGAATCCGACCGTCGTCTCATTGGTGGGCGCATCAAAAGTCTTAACAAGCGCCTGGAGAAAGTACGTCGTCAGCGTGAACAGGGGCGACGTTCACGTCAGCGAGCTGAATTGCCGACTGTCTCCCTCGTTGGGTATACCAATGCAGGCAAGTCGACCCTGTTCAATCGTTTGACTGAGGGGAATGTTTTTGCCGCTGATCAGCTCTTTGCGACTCTCGACCCTACGCTGAGACGAGTGGAGCTCGATCAAGGAAATGCGCTGATTCTCGCCGATACGGTAGGCTTTATCCGGCATCTTCCGCATGATCTGGTGGAGTCCTTCCGATCAACCCTGCAAGAGACCAGGGAGGCCGATCTGTTGCTGCATGTGATCGATGCCAGTGATGATGAACGCGATGCCAAAATAGAGCAGGTCAATGACGTGTTGCGGGAAATTGGCGCTGATAAGGTGCCGCAGATTGCAATCTATAACAAGATAGATCGTAGTTCTGGTACCAGCGCCCATGTGGAGCAAGATGCCGAGGGTAACGTGAAACGGGTCTATCTCTCAGCATCTACTGGTGTGGGGCTCGAACTGCTGCAACAAGTGTTGATCGACTGGCTCAGCGTAACACATCGCCGCTACTCCCTGCATCTGCCTCCAAGTGCCTCCAGACTGCGTGCTCGTTTGTACGAGCTGGGTGCGGTCGTGGATGAGCGTATTGGCGATGATGGCACCAGCGATATCGATATCCGCATCGAACCGCATTATCTTGAATCTCTGCGTAAACAAGGGGAGTTTGCCGCACTGCTACCACCCTCCAGAGGGTGACTTTAGTTGTATTGGGCACTCTCGCGGATCCCCGTGCGGGTAGCAATGTCAGCACATTCATCCGCGCCGTCACTCTCAGGTCATTACGCAGGGATTTCTGTGGAAATGATATCGCCGCGAATATGGCTTTCTGAAGAAAATTTCTTATGAAATCAAGAGTCCTAAGGTGACATGCTAGGTTGGTGAAATATTTGGTTATAGGAATGTTTGTTGCGGTGACGTGGCAAGATCCCTAGAATCTGCGCAGAGTTACTAACACGGTTAGCGAAATTTTTTGCATAAACCAGTTTGGAGAGTGTACATGGCTTGGAATGAACCGGGTGGCTCCGGGGGTAAAGACCCTTGGGGCGGCCGTAAAGACGAGCAGGGACCACCTGATCTGGATGAGGTCGTCCGTAAACTGCAAAACAAGCTGGGTGGCCTGTTTGGTGGTGGCGGCAGTAGTTCTCCGCGTGGCGGTGGTGTGGGAGTTGGCGGGATCGGCTTGATCCTGGGCATCGCCTTCCTGGTCTGGCTCTTCTCCGGTATTTATATTATTGAAGAAGGCAAACGGGGTGTGGTGCTGCAGTTCGGCGCCTATAAGGAAACCACCATGCCTGGTCCGCATTGGTATCCCAGGTTTGTCCAGAGTGTCGAAAAGGTGGATGTGAGCGGGGTACGCAGCATCGAGCTTGGTTTGCGTGCTGACGAGTCGCTGATGCTGACGCAGGACGAGAATATCGTCGATGTGAAATTTGCGGTGCAGTATCAGGTACGGGATCCGCAATACTACCTGTTCAATGTTCGGGATCCGGACCTGACCATGCGTGATGCCATGGAAAGTGCCGTACGTGAGATCATCGGCAAGCGCGAGATGGATTTCATCATTACGGGGGGCCGTGGTGAGGTGGTCAATAATGCCCAGCAGCTGACCCAGGAGATTCTCGACGCATACGATACCGGACTGGTGATTTTGCAGTTGACCATGCAGGATGCCCAGGCACCGCAGCAAGTGCAGGGGGCGTTTGCCGATGCGGTTAAGGCACGAGAGGATGAACAACGCCTCAAGAATGAGGCCGAGGCTTATTCCAATGACGTGTTGCCAAGGGCGCGCGGTCGTGCTGCGCGCCTGATTGAGGAAGCGAATGCCTATAAAGAACAGGTTATCGCCGAGGCCGAGGGTGAAACCAGCCGCTTCCTCAGCGTGCTTGAAGAGTATCGCAAGGCGCCGCAGGTTACTCGCAAGCGTATCTATCTCGACACAATTGAATCGGTGCTGCATAAGAGTAGCAAGATTATGGTCGATACCCAGGGCAGCAACAACCTGTTGTATCTCCCGCTGGACAAGCTGATGGAACGCTCTTCAGGTGCTGGTTCCGGTGCCTCTTCAACCAAGAGTTATGAAGACGAGCGTCCTGAATTAAACGTTCCGACGCAGGCACCACTGCGTAATGATAGCCGTATACGGGAGGTGCGCTAATGTCCCCTGCCAAGAATATATTTCTGATTCTGGCTGCCGTCGTGCTGTGGCTTGGCTCTATGTCGATCTTTATCGTTCATGAGCGTGAGCTGGCGGTGAAATTTCGTTTGGGTGAGTTTGACCGCGCTGATTATACGCCGGGTCTTTACTTCAAGATTCCGTTTATCAATAACGTGCGCAAGTTCGATAGCCGCATTCTGACTCTTGATGCTCAGGCAGAGCGTTATCTGACCCTTGAGAAGAAGAACGTTATTGTCGATGCCTTCATCAAATGGCGCATCAGCGATGTCGAGAACTACTACAAGACCATGGCGGGTGATGAGCGCCGCGCCGGCACACGTTTGTCACAGGTAATCAAGAACGGCCTTCGTGACGAATTCGGCAAGCGTACTATCCAGGAAGCGATTTCGGGTGAGCGTGCGCAGATCATGGACGTGATTACCGCTCAGATCGAAGAGCAGGCCAATCAGTTCGGTATCGAGGTGGTGGATGTACGTATCAAGCGTATCGAGCTGCCGCCAGAGGTTTCCGACTCGGTCTTTGATCGAATGGAGGCAGAACGTGCCCGCGTCGCCAAGGATCTGCGCTCTCGTGGTGCCGAGGCGGCCGAACGTATCCGCGCTGATGCCGATCGCCAGCGTACCGTTCTTCTTGCTGAGGCCTACCGCGATGCCGAACGTATTCGCGGTGAAGGTGATGGTCGGGCCGCAGATGTGTATGCAACGGCCTACAAGCAGGACGAAAAGTTCTACGAGTTCTACCGTAGCCTTGATGCCTACAAAAATGTATTTAGCTCACCGGAAGATGTACTGGTTCTCGACCCGGAGTCGGAGTTCTTTAGGTACTTTAAGGATGCCGCCGGAAAGGGCAAGTAATTCGGCTGAGCAAATCACCGGGTAACGGATGCCGTTGCCCGGATTTTTATTTTGAGGATCACTATCGATGTTGTCGGATCTTTGGGCTGCGATTGCCTTGGTGCTGGTAATCGAGGGGTTGTTGCCTGCCCTCTCTCCGCGCACCTATCGCAAGGCGATGGTCGCGATGACGGCAATGGATGAGCGCTCCATGCGAATCACAGGTCTGGTAAGCATGATTGCCGGTGCCCTGTTTCTTTATCTGCTAAAGCACTAAAAAACAATGCAAAACGATCGCTGGTTATTGCCGGAAGGCATTGAAGAGGTATTGCCGCCACAGGCCGAGCAGCTGGATGCGACTCTGCGTCGGCTGCTCGACCTGTTCAAGAGCTGGGGTTACGAACTGGTAATGCCCCCGTTCATCGAATATCTGGAATCGCTGCTAACCGGTACCGGGAATGATATCGATTTGCAGACCTTCAAGTTGACCGATCAAATGACTGGGAGATTGATGGGACTGCGTGCCGACATGACCCCGCAGGTGGCACGTATCGATGCCCATTGTCTCAAGCGCGATGTGCCGACACGCCTCTGTTACATGGGGACCGTGCTCAAGACCCTGCCGCCGACCCATGGCGGGAACCGGAGTCCAATGCAGGTGGGCGTCGAGCTTTACGGTCATGCCGGCGTCGAGGCTGATATCGAGGTATTGCGCCTGATGATCAAGACCTTGCATTGCGCTGGTATTGAACATGTTTACCTGGATCTTGGCCATGTCGGTATTTTCCGTGGTCTGGCTCATTCGGCCAATTTAGACGCCGAGTGTGAGGCACGTTTGTTTGATGCCCTGCAGCGCAAGGCGAAACCGGAGATAGCCGCCTTGCTTGCCGAGCGGGCACTGCCGGATTCGCTGCACCACATGCTTAGCAGCCTGGCCGATCTGCATGGAGATTCATCGGTACTGGATAAAGCCGCTTCCACCCTGGCCAAGGCCGATGCTTCGGTTATCGCTGCGCTGGAGAATCTGCGCCAGATTGCGGCCGTCGTGCGGGATTTCGAGAGTGTGACGGTGCACTTCGACTTGGCTGAATTGCGTGGCTATCACTATCACACGGGTGCCGTGTTCGGCGCCTTTGTCCCCGGACAGGGGCAGGCGATTGCTCAAGGTGGTCGTTACGACGATATCGGCAAGGTGTTTGGCCGTGCGCGCCCAGCCACGGGTTTTAGCACTGATCTGAAAAACGTTTTGTCCCTGGTGACTGCCAAAACGCCTGAAGTTCGTGGTATCTTTGCACCCTGTGATGCAGATCCCGCCTTGGCCACGTGCATTGATGCCTTGCGAGAGGCGGGCGAACGTGTGATACAGGCATTGCCCGAGCAACTGGGGGATGCCACTGAAATGGGGTGTGACCGAGAACTGGTTTTGCGGGAAGGGACCTGGCGGCCGGTTGCGGTGGAAAAATAATTCCCGTAATTTTTTATTTACTTTCACTGGGACATTCACGCAGCATTGTGCACTTGCGCCGGCTACCGGTTGGCGATGGGCTGGCTTGCGTCTGAACAGAGAGCATGAATATGGGCAAGAATGTTGTCGTTATCGGGACCCAATGGGGTGATGAGGGCAAGGGCAAGGTGGTCGACCTTCTCACCGAGAAGGTTCATGCCGTGGTCCGCTTTCAGGGGGGACACAATGCCGGACACACACTGGTCATCGATGGGAAGAAGACGGTTCTGCATCTGATTCCTTCGGGAATCCTGCATGACGGGGTGGAGTGCCTGATCGGCAACGGTGTGGTGCTCTCTCCTGAGGCTCTGCTCAAGGAGCTCGACATGCTGGAGCAAAGTGGTGTGCCAGCTCGGGAGCGTCTGAAGATCAGTGAGGCCTGCACCCTGATACTGCCGTACCATATTTCCCTGGATCAGGCGCGTGAACTTGCTCGCGGAAAGAAGGCTATTGGCACCACTGGACGTGGGATTGGTCCGGCATATGAGGACAAGATCTCCCGCCGAGGCCTCAAGGTTGGTGACCTGATGCATCGTGAGCGCTTTGCCGCACGCCTGGGTGAAGTGCTTGATTACCATAACTTCACACTGAAGCATTACTTCAAGACCGATATCGTGGACTTTCAGCAGGTGCTGGATGAGGGCTTGGAAATGGCTGAGCGCATCCGTCCGATGGTCGCCGATGTCACAGGCATGCTGCATGCCTATCGTGCTGATGGCCGCCATATCATGTTTGAAGGGGCTCAGGGGACTCTGCTGGATATCGACCACGGAACTTATCCGTACGTCACCAGTTCCAATCCGACTGCCGGCGGTGCCTGTACTGGAACGGGTGTCGGCCCTCGTGATATTGACTATGTGCTCGGGATTACCAAAGCCTACACCACTCGTGTGGGTGCCGGGCCGTTTCCCACCGAATTGTATGATGGTGTGGGACTGAATGATCCCATCGGCAAACATATGGCCGATCAGGGGCATGAGTTCGGTTCCACCACGGGGCGTCCGCGCCGCTGTGGCTGGCTTGATGCGGTTTCACTGCGTCGTTCGGTGCAACTTAATAGCCTTACCGGCATCTGCCTGACCAAGATGGATGTACTGGATGGCCTCGAGAGCCTGCGTATCGCCATCGGGTATAACTGTGACGGTGAGATCCTTGATGCACCACCCATCGGTGCCGATGCCTATGAACTGTGCAAACCGGAATATATAGAGGTTCCCGGGTGGAAGGAGAGCACGGTCGGCGTACGCCAGTATGGCGAGCTGCCAGCAAACGCTATGGCCTACATCAAGAAAATTGAAGAGGTCGTTGGTGTTCCCGTAGACATCATCTCTACCGGTCCGGATCGCGCTGATACCATCGTCTTACGTGACCCTTACGACGTATAACGTCGTTGGTGAAAAGCAAAAAAGCGGGTGTCACCCGCTTTTTTCTTGTCTCGTCTTTTACGGAATGGGACTCATGGAGGCAAAGGAAGAGAATCCCTGCTCAATCTGGGAAGACGATTCGGGGAAGCCTAAGCCGGGGCAATCTCCTTGGCTCCATGGGGGGAGGTATGTGCCGCGGGCATAAAAAAGCCCGCAGCGAATAACCAGTGCGGGTTTTTAAAGATGTGGTGCCGAGGAGAGGACTCGAACCTCCACGGGGTTTCCCCCACTAGCACCTGAAGCTAGCGTGTCTACCAATTTCACCACCTCGGCTTTCTCATCGGGCCAATCAACCCGAGAGGACGCGAACTTTACAGCGCCTTTTTGGTGTTGTCAACGGGCAGTTGAAACAAGTCCGCAATTTTTCTTTAATTGAGCTAGAATGCTATCGATTATTATGCCCTGCAGGGCCACATAGAAAAAGAGATTACATGTCAAAACGCATCCCCAAGAAAGACCCCTATCAATCGCGCGAAGCGCAAAAATACGATAATCCCATCCCTAGCAGGGAATTTATCATGCTCTTGCTCGAGCAGTCTGAACATCCTTTAACACGCGAACAGATCTCACAGAACCTGAAACTCGAAAGCGAGGAGCAACTTGAGGCGTTGCGCCGGCGTTTACGTGCCATGGAGCGTGATGGGCAAGTGCTGTTTAACCGCCGTGGTGGCTATGGCCTGGTCAGCAAGATGAATCTTGTTCGTGGCCGTGTTATTGGTCATGCGGACGGTTTCGGGTTTCTTGTCCCTGACGAAGGCGGGGACGATATTTTTCTTTCCGCCCGCCAGATGCATGCCTGTCTACATGGAGATCGTGTGGTGGCGCGGATCTCCGGCGTGGACCGTCGAGGGCGCCGCGAGGGTGCGATTGTCGAGGTTTTGGAACACGCCAACCACCATGTGGCTGGACGTTACTATTTTGAAAATGGGGTAGGGTTTGTCGTTGCCGACAACAAGCGCGTCAATCAAGATATCCTGGTGCCCAATGAGCTGACCAGCGGAGCCGAGGATGGCCAGCTGGTCGTGGTCGAAATTCAGGAGTATCCGAGCCAGCGTCACCAGGCGGTTGGTCGTGTTATCGAGATCCTCGGCGACCATTTGGCGCCAGGCATGGAGATTGATGTCGCCATCCGCAGCCACGATCTTCCTCAGGAGTGGTCTTCGGTGGTGAAGGACGAGTCCGAAGCCTTGCCGGCCGAGGTGCCAGAGGAGTCCAAGCAGGGGCGTACCGACCTGCGACATTTGTCGCTGGTAACCATCGATGGTGAAGACACCATGGATTTTGATGACGCCGTCTACTGTGAACCGCACGGCAAGGGCTGGCGCCTGATTGTGGCTATCGCTGATGTTTCTCATTATGTCAAACCGGGTACCGCACTTGATGATGAGGCGTACCTACGCGGTAACTCGGTCTATTTCCCGGGCCGGGTGATTCCGATGATTCCCGAGGCGCTTTCCAATGGCCTGTGCTCCATCAATCCCGAAGTCGATCGCCTGTGCATGGTTTGCGATATGGAAGTCACTACCCATGGTAAGCTGGAAAATTACAGTTTCTATCCCGGGCTGATGCGCTCTCACGCCCGTCTGACCTACAACAAGGTGGCGGGGATTCTGGTTGACCAGGATACCGAACTGCGTGAGCAGTATGCTCCTCAGGTGCCGATGCTCGAGCATCTGCATGTGCTGTTTAAAGTCATGCTGGAGCAGCGTCAGAAGCGTGGTGCGATCGATTTTGATACCACCGAGACGCGCATCGTCTTCGGCGAGAATAAGAAGATCGAGCAGATTGTTCCCGTGCAGCGCAATGATGCTCATCGGCTGATCGAGGAGTGCATGCTGATGGCCAATGTGGCCACCGCCAGTTTCCTGCAGAAGCACAAAATCCCGATTCTCTACCGGGTGCATGATAAGCCCAAGCTGGAGAAGCTTACCGCGCTACGTGAATTTCTCGGTGAACTTGGCCTTAGCCTCAAAGGAGGGGACACGCCTGAGGCCAGTCACTATGGCGAGTTGCTGGGGCAGATCAAGGAACGTCCCGACGCTCACCTGATCCAGACGGTATTGCTGCGCAGCATGAACCAGGCGGTCTATAGCCCGGACAATCATGGGCACTTTGGTCTTGCCTACGAGGCGTACACTCACTTCACCTCCCCGATTCGTCGTTATCCGGACCTGCTGGTGCATCGTGCGATCCGGCATATCCTTTCCGGACAGCCGGTAGAGGAGTTCCATTATGGGCTGGAGGATATGGTGATCCTGGGCGAGCACTGCTCGATGACCGAACGCCGGGCCGATGATGCGACCCGTGACGCCATGGACTGGCTCAAATGCGAGTACATGATGGATAAGGTTGGGCAGGACTTTGACGGTATCATTACCAGCGTTACCGGCTTTGGCCTGTTTATTGAACTGAGCGACATCTATGTTGAAGGCCTGGTGCACGTCACCGGATTGGGAGATGACTATTTCCAGTTCGATCCCAGTCATCACCGGATGATCGGTGAGCGTACCCATAAAATCTACCGTCTGGGTGACAAGGTGCGGGTCCAGGTTGCGCGAGTCGATCTGGATGATCGAAAAATTGATTTCGACATGATCTTCGAAGAACCGGCGAAAAAATCCCGTGGAAAGAAGGCCCGGCAGCATTGAGTCGTAGCTCTTTGATCTTTGGCCTCCATGCTGTGGAGGCTGCTCTCAAACGTGACCCTGCAGGTATCGAACAGCTGTGGTGTGATGCCCAGCGTAAGGACCGCCGTTTGCTGGATCTTGTTCGGCTGGCGGAAAACCAGGGAGTACGCCCGCAATGGGTGCGAAAAAGCGAACTGGACAAACTGTTACCTGCAGAGGCTCGTCATCAAGGGGTGGCTGCACGGATCGGCGGTGTTGCCGAGTATAACGAGCACTTTCTGGAACAGTTACTGGTCGGGCTGCAGGAGCCTGCGTTATTGCTGGTCCTCGACGGCGTGACCGATCCGCATAACCTCGGTGCCTGCCTGCGCAGTGCAGACGCCGCAGGTGTCCACGCGGTCATTGCGCCGCGAGATCGTGCCTGCGGACTGACCCCGGTAGTGCGCAAGGTCGCGAGTGGTGCCGCCGAGACGCTCCCCTTTATCCAGGTCACCAATTTGGCTCGTACTCTCAGGGGCTTGCGCGATGCAGGTGTCTGGGTGATCGGTACGGCGCTGGAAGAGGCCTCCGCCTCACTGTTCGAGACCCGACTGAACGGTCCGGTAGCACTGGTGCTTGGTGCCGAGGGCAAGGGGTTGCGTCGCCTGACCCGGGATAACTGCGATGAGCTCATCTACATCCCAATGGTCGGTACGGTTCAGAGTCTCAATGTCTCAGTAGCCACCGGGGTGTGTCTGTTTGAGGCCTTGCGTCAACGAAACTCGACGTGACCTGAAGGCAAGATACCAGAGAAAGGAGAAGAGATTCGCGGGGTGGTGTCGCTGCGCGACGCTACTCAAACTAAAAAGCTGCGTGCGTGAGCGTGCTCATTCCTGAGTCTTTTCTTTGCGCTTGCCACGGCTCTCTTCGTAAGAGCAAGCCAACAAACAGGGAATTGCACGATACTGTGTAATCCAGTAGAATGCCCGGTCTTTTAACGCCCCGGCCAGAGCGGAGGGGTATGACAATTTGTTTCTCCTTGCCCTGGGCATTGGGTCCAGGGCTGTTAAAGCCGAAAGGAGCTTTTGATGAAGCACTATGAAGTCGTGTTTCTGGTCCATCCTGATCAGAGCGAACAAGTCCCTGCCATGATTGAGCGTTACCGCTCGACCATCGAATCCCAGGGCGGCACCATTCATCGTCTGGAAGACTGGGGCCGTCGCCAGCTGGCTTACCCGATTAACAAGGTGCACAAGGCACACTATGTTCTGATGAACGTCGAGTGTCCGATTGAGGCGATGAAGGAAATCGAGTCCGCCTTCCGTTTCAACGACGCGGTTATTCGCAACCTCATCCTGACCACCAAGGAAGCCGTTACTGAGGCCTCTCCGCTGATCAAAAGCAAGGACGAGCGCCGTGATGAGGCCGGTGAACCTGCGGAAGAGGGTGAAAAGGCCGCCGCAGACAAAGGCGAAGCCCCTGCCGAAGAGGGTGAAGAGACCAAAGAGGCCTCTGCCGAAGAGGGTGAAGAGACCAAAGAGGCCTCTGCCGAGTAATTGTGAGTCGCGGTGGAAAATCGTCTGGTCATGGCCGGTGTCGTGGGAAATCAACCCGAGACCCGCTTTAGCCCCGCCGGAATTGCCATCGCACGCTTTACGCTGAAGCACCAGTCGGAGCAGAGTGAAGCGGGAATGACGCGCCAGGTATTATGTAATATCGGCGTTATTGCCAGCGGAAATGAACTGCAGCGGACAGTGCAACAGCTGGAGACAGGAGAGAGGATAAGGGTTACCGGTTTTTTGGCACGTGCTAATAACCGGCAAGGTGAGAACCGGCTTATCCTCCATGCGGAGCAGATTGAAAGACTCTGATTTCTGCCCGCCAGACTAGATTAATTAGGAGACCGTAATGGCCCGTTATTTTCGTCGTAAGAAGTTCTGCCGTTTTACCGCGGAAGGTGTGAAGGAGATCGACTACAAGGATCTCGCAACCCTGAAAAACTATGTGACCGAGTCCGGCAAGATCGTGCCTAGCCGCATCACCGGGACCAAAGCCAGGTACCAGCGTCAACTGGCGACCGCTATCAAGCGTGCTCGTTACTTGGCCTTGTTGCCGTACAGCGATTCCCATTAATCGGGAATACTAAAGCCTGCTGCAGCCATGAGTAGAGTTATTGCGGCCTTTGTGCTTCGAGGCCGCTGGCAGGCGGTCCTGGTAGCGGTAGTTGGAGCACTGCTCGCGCAGCTGTTCATGCCTCTGGGCTATCTCAGTGGGGCCGTCATTGCTCTGGTGACTCTGCGACTGGGGTGGCAGCATGGTCTCACGGTAATCGTGCTTTCCATGATTGCTGTTGGCACGATGCAACAGCTTGTATCGCCAATAATGGGGGGTACAGCGCTGGGCATGCTGTTTACGGCGGCGCTCTGGTTGCCGGTATGGGCAACAGCACAAAGCTTGCGTCGCACCATGATGCCTGGAAGGAGTGTGATGCTTGCTGCTCTCTTTGGCGTCATGGTCGTACTGGGTTTCAGTCTGGGGACTGAAGAGCCGGTTGCTTGGTGGCAGCAGACCATGAGTCGTGCGATGGCGCCGGCGCTGGAGGAGTTGCCTCAGGCTGAGCACGAGCAGATTCAGGCAGGTATTGGCGAGCTGGCGCTGATTATGACCGGCACCAGCGCTATGCTCCTGAGCCTGAGTTTGATCATCAGCCTGTTCATCGGTCGATGGTGGCAGGCGATGCTCTATAATCCGGGGGGATTCGGCGACGAATTCCGTGAGCTGCGATTGGGTAAGGGGGCGTCCATGTTGCTGTTGCTGCTGTTAGTGGCGGCCGGCTTCAGTGGTAACGGCTTTATGATACACAATCTGCCAGTGGTGGTTTTTCTGCCTTTTTTGCTCCAGGGATTGTCCGTCGTGCATGCACTGGTGAAACAACGCAAGGCTCATGCAGGCTGGATCGTTGGAACCTATGCGCTGCTGTTTGTGACCGGCCCCATGGCACTTCTTCTGGCGTTTGCCGGAGTAGTGGACAACTGGTTTGATGTTCGAAGGTTTTTCAGCCCGAAGGGCGGGGCTGATGATTCTTGAGTCCCCGTCAGTTTGTTCTGCGGGTAATAAATAGATGATGCTAACTCGAGGTAGGTAAGATGGATGTTATTCTGTTGGAAAAGGTGCGTAACCTTGGTGGCCTGGGTGACCAGGTCAAGGTGAAATCCGGCTATGGCCGCAATTACCTGATCCCCAAGGGGAAAGCGGTAATGGCTACCAAAGAGAATGTAGCCAGGTTTGAAGATCGTCGTGCCGAGCTGGAAGCCAAGGCAGACGAGCAGCTTGCTGCTGCCCAAGGGCGTGCCGAAAAACTGGCTGGACTGGGTGTTGTAACGATTGTTGCCCGTGCCGGTGAAGAGGGCAAACTGTTTGGTTCTGTGACCGCTTCCGATGTGGCGGATGCCGTTACAGCTGCCGGTGTTGAAGTTGCCAAGAGCGAAGTAAAAATGCCGGAAGGTGCACTTCGCCAGATCGGCGAGTTCGATCTGATGGTTCAGCTGTACACCGACGTTGTACAGAACATTACCGTTCTGGTCGTTGCCGAGTAACAACCGGTGAGTCGCACCACCGTGAATTCGGTGGTGCGGCATGTTTTTATGTGCCCTTTCACAGGTTGCCTCCTCGCGGCATGATATAACCTGATTGTGTTCATCATCTGAAACTTTCAGGTAACTGTTCAGCGCACCATAAAAGCACTGTTCTCACGATAATGCATAGGGATGGGGTTAGCGTGCTGGCCGTCACATCCAGCCATAAGGCTGCATCATTCCCAAATTCCTTTCTCGCCATGTTTCTGTGGTGGAGTCATTTTCTTCGTGTGCTACGTGGTGATTTGTTACCATTCGGTTTAGTGACGTTTCTGCCAGAACGAAGAATGGAGCACCATGCAGGATAACCTTATTCCCCTGAATCGCGACGAGGCTACCGAGGCACTCAAGGTACCGCCACACTCCGTTGAAGCGGAGCAGTCCGTACTGGGTGGGCTGATGCTCGATAATGGCGCCTGGGACAAGGTCGGCGACATTGTCCTGGAAGGCGATTTCTACCGTCGAGATCACCGCCTGATCTTCAGTGCCATCAAATACCTGGCTGAAGAGGGTAGTCCCTTTGATGTAGTGACCTTGGCCGAATGGCTCGACAAGAAAGGCGAGCTGGAAAACGTCGGCGGGATCAATTACATGGGCACACTGGTGACCAACACGCCCAGTGCTGCCAATATCAAGTCCTACGCCAGTATTGTTCGTGAACGCTCGGTGTTGCGTCAGCTCATCCAGGTGGCCAATGCCATTGCCGATTCAGCCTATCACCCGGAAGGGCGTAAGATCGGTGAACTGCTGGATGAGGCCGAGCGGCGCGTATTCGAGATCGCTGATCAAGGGGCACGCAACAACAAGGGCTTCGCCGGGATGAAGGAGCTGCTGACCCAGGCGGTCGAGCGCATCGATTATCTCTTCACCCAGGACAATGCGATCACCGGTGTTCCCACCGGTTTTGACGATTTCGACGACAAGACCTCCGGTCTGCAACGTTCCGACCTCGTTATCATTGCAGGTCGTCCTTCCATGGGTAAGACCACCTTTGCCATGAACATCGCAGAGAATGCCGCGATCAAGGGGCAAGTGCCAGTGGCGGTTTTTTCCATGGAGATGCCAGGCGAACAGCTGGCAATGCGCATGATGTCCTCACTCGGCCGTATCGATCAGCACCGGGTACGTACCGGCAAGCTCAACGACGAGGACTGGCCGCGCCTGACTTCGGCTGTCGGTATCCTCTCCGAGGCCCCCATCTATATCGACGATACACCAGGTCTGACCCCTACCGAATTACGTTCTCGCGCACGTCGACTCGCCCGTGAGCATGGGCTTGGTCTCATCGTGATCGATTACCTGCAGCTGATGCAGGGCTCACCTGGTGCCTCTAAGGAAAACCGCGCCACCGAGATATCCGAGATCTCCCGTTCCCTCAAGGGATTGGCCAAAGAGTTGAATGTGCCGGTGATTGCTCTGTCGCAGCTCAATCGCAGCCTTGAGCAGAGGCCCGATAAGCGTCCGGTCATGTCTGATCTGCGTGAATCTGGCGCTATCGAGCAGGACGCTGACGTCATCATCTTCATCTATCGTGACGAGGTCTATAACGAGGACAGCAATGCCAAGGGGACGGCGGAGATCCTGATCCGCAAACAACGCAATGGCCCTATTGGCATGACTCGCTTGGCCTTTCTCGGTCAGTTTACCCGTTTCGAGAACCTGGCCCACAACCATTATGGTGACGGGGACTTCGAGTAATGCGAAGAACTCAGGTCAGTATCAACCTGACCGCCCTGCGCCATAACCTGCAGCGTGTCCATCAGGCGGCCCCAGGTTGCCGGGTGATGGCAGCAATCAAGGCCAATGGCTATGGCCATGGCCTGGTTCGGGTAGCCCAGGCACTGAATGATAGCGATAGTTTTGGTGTCGCCTGTCTCGACGAGGCGCTGCAATTGCGTGCCGCCGGCATTACCGCCCCCATCACTTTGCTGGAAGGTTTCTTCCACGCCGACGAGCTCGCGCTCATTGAACAGCATCAACTTGACGTGTTGCTGCACCATGAGCAACAAATAACCGTGCTGGAGCGTGCCACGTTCCGCACACCGATTCGCGTCTGGCTGAAAATCGACACAGGTATGCACCGCCTGGGAGTTTCCCCGGAGAGTGCACCTTCTCTCTGGCATCGATTGGAGTCCCATCCCGCTCTGCAGCCGATGGGGCAGATGACTCATCTGGCCTGCGCCGACGAGCTGGATCACCCCGCAACCGGGCAGCAGTTACACCAATTTGCGCGGGCCACCGAAGGCCTGCCGGGCGAGAGGGCTATTGCCAACTCGGCCGGTATCCTGGGCTGGCCTGAGACGCATGCTGACTGGGTACGTCCAGGTATCATGCTGTATGGCGTATCACCTTTTGTCGGAGGTCATGCTGCAGAGCATGATTTGCAACCGGTGATGACGCTCAGCTCTGAACTGATTGCCGTCAATCTGCTACATAAGGGCGATAAGGTCGGTTATGGCGGCGCCTGGGTCTGTCCTGAGACGATGCCGGTGGGTGTGGTGGCTGTGGGTTATGGCGACGGTTATCCGCGCCATGCGGTCAATGGCACACCGGTGCTGGTCAACGGCCGGCGAGTCCCGCTTATCGGGCGTGTCTCCATGGATATGATCTGCGTCGACCTTCGTGCTCAGCCTCAAGCGCATATTGGCGATCCTGTGGTGTTGTGGGGGGACGGCTTGCCGGTAGAAGACGTTGCCGTGGTTGCCGGCACCATCCCTTACGAACTGCTCTGCGGCGTAACCCAGCGGGTCGCGGTGGTGGAAAAGACGTAGTGCGCTGGCCACAGCTTGGCGTTGGTGCTGTCGTTTGCCAGCAGAATAAAATTCTTCTTGTCCTTCGCGGTAAAGCGCCGAACAAGAACCAGTGGGCGATTCCGGGGGGGAAAGTCGAGCCGGGGGAGTCACTGCAGGCCGCGGTGGAGCGAGAGGTCCTGGAAGAGACCGGCATCGTCATCCGTGCTGCCAAGTTGGCTTACCACTTTGAATTCATTGAACGCGATGCGGACGGCATACTGCGTTATCATTATGTGGTGCTCGATTTTATCGGCGAGTATATCCACGGTAAGCCTTGTGCCGGTGATGATGCGGCCGAGGCACGCTGGGTCGCCTTTGAAGAACTGGAATACCTCACGCTCAATCCCACCACCAGAGAACTGTTGGCGACACTCTATCCAGAGCATCTTGGTATGAAGGGACAATAACATATGCGAAGTCGACTGCCACTTGCCGCCTTACTGTTGTTCCTCTTGCCTTTGCTCACGGCCTGTTCCTTTGAACAGACGAGACTGCGGATTGGCATTTTGGTTTTGATACCAGCTCTGCTGGTGATCTTTGTGATGTGGCTCCTTAATCGACGTGGCGCCGAGGAGAGCTGGGAAGAAGAGCATTTTCCCGATGCAGATGATGATGAGCGCGAGGACCACCATCTGATGTAATGCAGGGACGAGAGGCGAGGGAGAATAGCCGAGGGCAGGTGCTCGCTTCGTTCAGTTTATATCTGTGCGCGTAGCACATTCATTCCCTCGACCCTTTTCCCTCCACCTCTCGTCCCTGTTTTATTCATGGTAAGCTTTTCCAATGCGTTCATCAGTGCTTTTTTCTGGAGAGATACCACCTTTGGCCAAAGCAAAAATCAATTACCACTGCTCCGCATGTGGTGCCCAGGCAAGCAAGTGGGCCGGGCAATGCCCAGACTGTGAAGCCTGGAATACCATGGTGGAGTTCGTACAGCAGAGTGCTTCTCCACGTGCTGGGCGGTTTGCCGGTTATGCGGGCAGTGCCGGCACAGTGCAGGTGCAGGAACTCTCTGCGGTGGCGCCAGACGATGTGGCGCGTGTCCCCACCGGAATTGGCGAATTCGACCGGGTTCTCGGTGGCGGCATGGTGGGAGGTTCTGTCGTACTCATTGGGGGTGATCCGGGGATCGGAAAATCGACCCTGTTGCTGCAGACTCTGGCCGCACTTGGGCAGCGTTACACCACTCTCTATGTTAGCGGCGAGGAATCACCGCAGCAGATCAGTCTGCGCGCTCATCGCCTGAAGCTGCCCACGGACAGGATGCGCCTGTTGCCTGAGACTCGGGTTGAGGGGATTATCGAGACGGCGCTCAAAGAACGCCCGCAAGTGCTGGTGATCGACTCGATTCAGACGATTTTTACCGAGCAGCTCACATCAGCCCCGGGCTCGGTCGCCCAGGTACGTGAGAGCGCCGCCCAGCTTGTGCGTTTTGCTAAACAAAGTGGTAGTGCGTTGTTCATCGTTGGCCATGTGACCAAGGATGGACAGCTGGCTGGTCCGCGTGTGCTCGAACACATGGTCGATACCGTGCTTTATTTTGAGGGAGATAGTGGGAGCCGTTATCGGGTCATTCGTGCTTTTAAGAACCGCTTCGGCGCAGTGAATGAGCTGGGCGTGTTCGCCATGACCGAGTTGGGTCTGAAAGAGGTGAGTAACCCCTCAGCTATTTTTCTTTCGCGCCATGAGCAGGAGGTCTCTGGCAGCGTGGTGATGGTGACCGTGGAGGGCAGCCGCCCGTTGCTGGTGGAGGTGCAGGCTCTGGTGGACGAGAGCCACCTCAACAATCCGCGTCGGGTCACGGTGGGTCTTGAGCACAACCGGCTTGCAATGCTGCTGGCGGTGTTACACCGCCACGGCGGCATCGCCACACATGATCAGGACGTTTTTGTGAATGTGGTCGGCGGCGTGCGGGTGACAGAGACTGGTGCCGATCTGGCGGTATTGCTGTCGGTACTCTCCAGCCTGCGTAATCGCCCCTTGCCCGAGCGTATGGTGGTCTTTGGTGAGGTGGGTCTGGCTGGCGAGATCCGCCCGGTGCCCAACGGTCAGGATCGGTTGAAGGAGGCCGCCAAACACGGCTTTACCCGGGCTATCGTTCCGGCGGCTAATATGGTCAAGCGTCCTATTGAGGGGATTGAAGTGATCGGCGTGCATCGGCTTGATGAGGCCCTGTCTCACCTTTGATTAGTGATCCGGCCAAATGCTGCGATTGAGGTAGAGAGAGCCGTTTTCGATCGGTAACTCGGGAAACCTCTGGCACTTGCCAGCCTGACTATGACAGAGTGAACATCATTTTGATGTTGCCAATCTGGATGATATTGCCGTCTTCCAGTTTCCAGCTTTTATCACCGATGGGCTGCCCATCGACCTGCGGAGGTCTCTCGCCTTCCAGATGGGAGAGAAAGAACCCCGCGTCGCGTCGCGCGATCACCGCAGTCTGTACCCCGGCCTTGCCGATATTCGTCATGTTGCGGGTGATGCTGATGGTCTTGCCCACATTGGGACCGTTGAGCAATTGAAGCCAGCCTTGCTGCTTGCCTGTTGTCCTGGTGATGGTTGCCGAAGTGTCGCTATCGGGGGCTTGAGCATCGCCCAGTTCATCGGCCGGGTCAGTGGTAAAAAGCAGGGTGTGCTTGCCGACACGTATCGTTTCATCGTGCTTCAGCTGGTGGGGAGCGTTGAGCCGGGTGTTCTCCACATAAGTACCGTCAGGGCTCCCCAAGTCGCGCACAACTGACTTGCGGTTTTCGGTAGTGATTGCGGCGTGGCGTGGTCGCAGGGCAAGACTGTCGATGTGAATCTGGCAGGCCGGATCACTACCGATCATGATCTCGCCAGGCTCGACGTAATAGACCTTCAATACTTTGTCTTTGAATGACAAGGTCAGTTTTGCCACAAAATTTGCTCCAACGCTCCTGAATTTACCCGGCCATTATAGTCGTAGGGCATGGTGAGTTGTACAGTATATTTTTAATGAAATCCGAGGCATGCAGCAAATTGTTAAAGAAAATTAGCCTTTGTATTCAGGCTTTCTTCTTGAACGATGGATCAATACGCACGGTTTTCACCGTATTGCTGCTGATTTGTAATATCTCGATTGGGTAACCCTCCAACAGCAAGCTGGTTCCCGCCTCAGGAATGGTTTCCAGGTACTCGGTAATCATGCCGTTGAGAGTCTTGGGACCGTCGGTCGGCAGGTCCCATTGCATAATGCGGTTCAGTTCACGGATATTGGCACTGCCATCGACAAGAAAGGTGCCATCATCCTGGGGATGAATATCCCGGCTGCTGGTGGCTGGATCCGTAGTAAATTCTCCCACAATCTCTTCGAGAATATCATCCAGCGTAACCAGCCCCTGAATGTCACCGTACTCATCCACTACCAGCCCGATGCGGCGGCGTTGGTGCTGGAAGTGCAGCAGCTGAGTATTCAGTGCGGTGCCTTCCGGAATGAAGTAGGTCTCGCGTATCAGGGATGCCAGGTCTTCCTTGCTGAGCTCATGCTGACGGCGCAGGGCGAGTACATTGCGCAGATGAATGAAGCCTTGCACGTTGTCAATGTCGCCGCGAAAAACGGGTAGGCGTGTGTGCTGGCTGGTACTGATCTGTTTTTCAATGGTTTCCCAGTCATCGTCCAGGTCGATGCCGACGATCTCGCTACGGGGCACCATGATATCTTCGACCGTCACCTTTTCCAGGTCGAGAATGCTCAGCAGCATCTTCTGGTGGCGCTGGGGGATCATCGCTCCCGCTTCATTGACCACAGTACGCAGCTCCTCACTGCTGATGTTATGTGACGCCATGTCTTCCTGGGATACCCCAATGAGGCGCAGCAGCGCATTAGGGATGGTGTTGATTAGCCACACCAGCGGATAGAGCACTCGCTGTAGCGGTTTGAGGAAAAGGGTGGCTGGAAAGGCAAAGCGCTCTGGATGCAGCGCTGCCAGGGTCTTAGGTGTGATCTCGGCAAAGATCAGGATAACCACGGTAAGCAGTAGTGTCGCAATCATAATGCCTTCCTCACCGATCAGGCGCAAAGCAATGATGGTTGCGATGGCTGAGGCGAGGATGTTGACAAAATTGTTCCCCAGTAAAATCAGCCCGATCAGCTTGTCGGGGCGCTGGAGCAGTTCGCTGGCACGTACCGCGCCAGTGTGTCCGCTTTTTGCCATGTGCCGCAAGCGATATCGGTTTAGGCTTATCAGGCCTGTCTCTGAACCGGAGAAGAAAGCGGAAAGAAGGATTAACAGGGCGAGGGTGCTGAGCAGCACCCATATGGGAATGTCATTTAACAAAAAAGGTGAGTCCTTAACGAGTGGTATCGAGTGCCAATTACAGGGAGTCTGCAGGGTCCTGTCAAGTCTGTCTGGTATGTCGGCTCAGTCTACGTGGGGCAATTGCCGTAATCATATGGGCAAAGTTTAGCGCAGCACAATGAACTCCAGCACCAGTTTGCTTCCGAAATAGGCCAGCATCAGCACGACAAATCCGCTCAAGGTCCAGCGTACGGCGATACGTCCGCGCCAGCCAAAGCGCCAGCGGCCCCACAACAGGATGGCAAACACCACCCAGGCCGAAACGGAGAGAACCGTCTTGTGCACCAGGTGCTGGGCGAAGATATCTTCAATGTAGGTCACTCCGGATAGCAGTGAAAGGCTGAGCAGGATGTAGCCCAGACCGATCATGCGAAACAGCAGGGTTTCCATCGTTTCCAGCGGTGGCAGGGCGCGGATGAAGCCTCCTGGTTGGCGGTTACGCAGGTGGCGGGTCTGGATTGCCAGTAAGAGCGCCTGCAGCGCGGCAACACCCAGCAGGCTGTAGGAGAAGATGGAGAGCAGAATATGTGCCTTGAGGCCCATGCTTACTACCTCCACAGTGGCGCCATTTGTCCCTGCGACGGTCTGCGCCAACAGGGCGAAGGCCGCGAATGGAAGGACGACAATGCCCAGGTTCTCCAGGGGCTGCTTCAGTGCACTGAGTACAACCAGAATCGCTGCCAGCCAGCTCGTCAGCGACAGCACATGGAAGAAGGTCAGATACAGACCCTCGGGTGTGATCATTGTATAATGCAGTGATGCGATGTGGCTGAGTGTAGCGATCAAACCCGGCACCAGGGCGAGCAGTTTGCTTTGCCGGGTGGCTTGAACACCCGTGGCGAGGCGGCGCAGCAGAAGCGCGGCACTGGTTATATAAAGGATGACGCCCAGGGCGGTGAGCAATGTATTCATACCGGTTCCATATTTACTATCTGTTGTGGCAATGTTCGCACAGAGCTGCAGGGGGGTGAAGTGCCGATAACCGATAATCTCCGCTTACTACAAAACGGCGTACAGTTTACCGGATTTTGTGACTTCCTAGGCGAATATGATTTCTTGTTGCTGCGATAATAGATTATCTGCAAAGATTACGGTATAAATTCGCAGTAAGTCTTTGTTAAAGTGCTGTTAATCATGATGTGTCGAAAATACTGTGTTGAAAAAGCCTAGCAGGTATCCTCTGGAGTGGGTGTGTGCCGGCAGTGTTATGGCACCAACATGTTTAGGGTGTGGAGAGCCTGGATGGAATTGAGGGTACTAGGGTGCAGTGGTGGCATTGGCGGCAATGGCCGTCGGACAACGTCGTTCCTGCTGGGTGATGATGTTCTGATTGATGCAGGGAGCGGAGTTGGTGACCTCAGCCTGGATGCGTTGGCTGGTATACGGCATATCTTTCTCACTCACATCCATATGGATCATATCCATATGATCCCCTTGCTTATCGACAGTGTCTTTGACCGTATCGAGCAGCCGATTGTCATCCATGGTCTGCCGTACACTCTACGCGCCCTTAAAGAACATATTTTCAATTGGGTGGTGTGGCCCGATTTTACCCGCCTTCCCAACGAGGAGTTTCCGGTACTGGTGATGCAGGAGATGGAGCCGGGTGAGCGGGTGACGGTCGGTGACTGCCATTTCAGCATGCTTCCCGTCAATCACATTGTGCCGACGGCCGCTTACGTGGTGGAGTACCCGGGGGGCACCTTTGCCTTCGCCGGCGACACCACTACCAATGATACGCTGTGGCAGGGGCTCAACGCGCTGGAGCGGCTCGATCACCTGATTGTTGAATCGGCCTTTTCCAATGCTGAGATTGAACTGTGTGAGATGTCCAAACACTACTGCCCGCAGCTGCTGGCGGAGGATATCGCTAAACTGAGGCATTCACCTCATGTCTACCTGACTCACGCCAAACCAGGGGAAGAGGAGATGATTTATCAGGAATGTCGTGAGTTGATCACCGATCGTCCTCTCTCCCACCTAACAGGTGGTGAGGTTTTAACGCTATAATACCCCTCTATTCTTATTCCCATCCCTCGTTGGGCCGTCAGTCGCGTCGGGCCAACGTTGCTTTGTTACAGGATTCTCAATCGCTATGTTTGAAGGTTTAACTTCCAGGCTGAGCCAGACCCTGCGCAACCTGCGCGGCAGCGGACGCCTGAGTGAAGACAATATTAAGGAGACCCTGCGCGAAGTGCGCATGGCCTTGCTGGAAGCGGATGTTGCCTTGCCCGTTGTGCGTGAATTCACCGATCACGTCAAGGCAAGAGCGATTGGCAAGGAGGTGATGGAGAGCCTTACCCCTGGCCAGGCGCTGGTCAAGATCGTACACGAGGAACTGATCTCGCTCATGGGCGAGGCCAATGAGGAGCTTAACCTCAATACCCAGTCGCCTGCAGTCGTGCTAATGGCCGGCCTGCAGGGGGCGGGCAAGACCACTAGCGTCGGCAAGTTGGCACGCTGGCTCAAGGAGAAGAAGAAAAAATCGGTCATGGTGGTGAGTGCCGACATTTACCGCCCAGCCGCCATCGAGCAACTTAAGACTCTGGCCGGAGAGGTTGGCGTCGAATTTTTCCCAAGCTCGACCACTCAGGAGCCGGTGGAGATCGCCCGTAATGCAGTCGATGCGGCGCGCAAGAAGTATATCGATGTCGTTCTCATTGACACGGCCGGTCGTCTGCATATCGACGAACAGATGATGGGCGAGATCCAGCGAGTGCATACAGCTATCAATCCGATTGAGACACTGTTTGTGGTCGACAGCATGACAGGGCAGGACGCAGCCAACACAGCGAAGGCCTTTGGCGATGCCCTGCCACTGACCGGGGTTATCCTGACCAAGACCGACGGTGATGCTCGTGGCGGCGCCGCCCTGTCGGTTCGACATATCACCGGTAAGCCGATCAAGTTCCTCGGTGTTGGCGAGAAGAGTACGGCGCTGGAACCCTTTTATCCGGAGCGCCTGGCATCCCGCATCCTTGATATGGGTGATGTCCTGTCTTTGGTCGAGGAGGTGCAAAGCAAAGTCGATCAGGACAAGGCGCAAAAGCTCGCGGCCAAGCTCAAGAAGGGCAAGGGCTTTGATCTGGAAGACTTCCGTGATCAATTGCAGCAGTTGCAGAACCTGGGTGGCATCGGAGCCATCATGGACAAACTACCGGGAATGGGCAACGTGTCCGAGGCGGCAAAAAGCCAGGTCAATGACAAGGAATTCAAACGCCTGGAGGCGATTATCAACTCTATGACCCCGTTTGAGCGGCAGCGACCCGAGCTCATCAAGGGTGGACGCAAGCGGCGAATCGCGATGGGATCCGGCACCCAAGTCCAGGATGTGAACCGTCTGCTCAAGCAGTTTACTCAGATGCAGAAGATGATGAAAAAGATGTCCAAGGGCGGCATGGGCAAGATGATGCGCGGACTCAAGGGGCGCATGCCGCCGGGGATGCCTTTCTAAATCAGGTGTAGGGGCGGCATCTCTGCCGCGATTTGCCTGAGGCGCCGCCCCATCGTGGCTGGAAGCCACTGCTACAACCTGCTTTTAGGGTTTCCTTTTTTCGTCATTCCGACGTACAATACCCGGCTTACCGCTTAGAGGGTCGCCAATTAGGCGGCCCCGTTTGTTTGTAAAGACGAGGAATTCACTGGCATGGTAACCATCCGTATGGCTCGCGGTGGCGCAAAAAAGCGTCCTTTTTATCAGATCGTTGTGACCGATAGTCGCAACCGTCGTGACGGCCGTTTCATCGAGCGTGTCGGTTTCTTCAACCCCGTAGCCCGGGGCAATGAAGAGCGCCTGCGCATCGATCGTGAGCGCGTTGACTACTGGTTGTCTCAGGGTGCCCAGGCATCTGAGCGAGTGGCCAGCCTGCTAAAGGCAAAGCAAGCCTAAATTCCGTGTATCGCTGTTGTTCAAGCGGTCTGTGCGACCGGTGGCGTGACAGCGATGGCTGAGAGCGGGCAAGAGTACATCGTCGTTGGCCGCATTAACGGCATCTACGGCGTACGCGGTTGGGTCAAGATTTTCTCCCATACCCAGCCGCGTGAGAACATTCTGGGCTATGCCACCTGGTACCTGAAAAAACAGGGAGCATGGGCGGCATGCGAGCTAGATACCGGGCGTGTTCACGGCAAGGGTGTCGTCGCTAAACTCAAGGGTTACGATGACCGTGATGCGGCAGCGGCGCTGATGGGCAATATCATCGCGATTCGTCGTGAACAGTTGCCTCAGACGGGTGCCGATGAGTATTACTGGACGGATCTGGTTGGTCTCAAGGTCATCACCCTGGAGGGTGTCGCTCTGGGTGTTGTCGCTAGCTTGCTGGTAACCGGCGCTAATGACGTGCTGGTGGTCATGCAGGATGGCACGGAACGGCTCATCCCCTTCGTTCAGGGGCAGTTTGTCAAGAATGTCGACCTGAACGAAGGTGTGATCACCGTCGATTGGGATCCCGAGTTTTAGCCTATGCGCATCGATGTGGTGACACTGTTCCCACCTATGTTTGATGCGCTCAGCGCCTACGGCGTGACGGGCAGGGCAATCGAGCGGGGGATCGTCGAGCTGGGTTTGTGGAACCCGCGCGACTATACCCACGACAAGCATCGTACCGTGGATGATCGTCCATATGGCGGTGGCCCGGGTATGCTGATGAAAGTCCAGCCACTGCGCGAAGCGATACATAATGCCCGTGCCACGAGTGAAGCTCGGACACATGTGGTCTATCTTTCACCGCAGGGGCGGCCGCTGGATCATGACGGTGTGCGTGAACTGTCGGGGTATGAGCACTTGGTACTCATCGCCGGTCGCTACGAGGGTGTGGATGAGCGCCTCATCGAATCCGAGGTGGATGAAGAGTGGTCCATCGGTGATTACGTATTAAGTGGCGGCGAGCTGGCCGCCATGGTGGTAATTGACGCGGTGACACGTCAGTTGCCAGGTGTCCTCGGGCATGAAGATTCTGCACAGCAGGACTCGTTCAGTCAGGGGGTGCTTGATTACCCGCACTATACTCGCCCCGAAGTATTTGAGGGGATGCCTGTGCCGGAGGTGTTGTTGAGTGGCGATCACGCTGCCATTGAGCGTTGGCGGGAAAAGCAGGCACTGGGACGGACCTGGCTGCGGCGGCCGGAATTGCTGGCTGGACTGGAGCTGGATGAACGACAGCAGCAATTGCTGCTGGAATTCATTCAGGAGCATGAACAGATTTAAATTATATGGATTTGGCACCAGGGTACAGATAACGCGTTAACTGGTGTCAAGTGCAGGTTTTAAGTGTATAATCGGCGGACTTTTTTCCGGGAGTTTTCGTAATGAGCAACATCATCAAACAACTCGAAGCAGAACAGATGAACCGTGAGGTGCCGGAATTTGGTGCCGGTGATACTGTTGTGGTTCAGGTAAAGGTTAAGGAAGGCACCCGCGAGCGTTTGCAGGCCTTTGAAGGTGTGGTTATCGCCAAGCGTAACCGTGGTCTGAACTCCGCATTTACCGTGCGCAAGATGTCTCACGGTGAAGGCGTTGAGCGTGTATTCCAGACCTATAGCCCGGCTATCGATTCCATCGAAGTGAAACGTCGCGGTGATGTGCGTCGTGCCAAGTTGTACTACCTGCGTGGTCGTACCGGCAAGGCGGCACGTATCAAGGAAAAGCTCTAATTCGTCCAGGCGGTCCAGTCGCCGGATGAGCTCGAAGTTGCGGAAAGTCGTTCTGCAGTCGGGGCATTGCTTTAAAGGCGGACAGTACCCTGTGGGTGCTGTCCGCCTTTTTCGTTTTTGGCTGTTGTCCATGCTCCTTGTGTGCCAGTCTGCTGCAGCGTTGGAGCTTGATGAGATTGCCCTGCTGGCCAAAGGTGGCGCCGCCGAGCTAGCACTGAGTCTGCTGGAGAAGGAACAACCGTCCTATGAGCAGGACTCACGGCAATGGATGCGCTGGGAGCGGATGCGAATTCGTATCATGGAGGAACATGAGCACTGGCAGGCCCTGGCCGATGGTCTGACCGCACTGCCTGCCGATCTCCCGCGTGACTTTGTTGCCTGGGCGCAGGGAAGGCGAGCCCGTGCGTTAATACTGAGTGGGCACTTTGTCACGGCGCGGCAACTGCTGCGTGACCTGATCTGGTCGTTCCAGTCAGGAGACGGAGTTGCCGGTCAGCTTGCTGTGTACCGTCAGCTGGTCATGCAGAGTTACCTGCTTGAAGGGCGCATCGATGATGCCTATGTCTCGATGCTACGTTTTCATCAGGACTACGGTGATGGCGATCGGGAAGCGATCCTGCTGCGCGCCCGTGTTCTGCTGGTCAACGACAGGGCGAGCGAAAGCCGCCCTCTGCTGGAGCAGCTGGGCAATGACCCGCTGATCCGTTCTCTGTTACTGCTGGCAGCGTTACGCGATGGCCAAAATCCGGCGACGATACTGGTTCAGGCCAAGGATTTGTCCGGGACCGACGGGCTGAGTGAGGAAGTGCTGTATCTGCTTTATGGCATTATGGCCGAAGCGGCCAGCAGTGAGCAGCGTACCTCTCAACAAATCATCGCCCTGGAACAGTGGTTTCGCGTGCAGCATTTTGACAGGACCTGGGGACCGCTCTTTTCTCACACTGCGGATAATCTGTGGGACAGCTATCAGGCCTATGCGCGACATGTGGGTAATCGGGAACAGTTGCTGCTCGGTAATGATGGCGCCTGGTTCCAAGCTGCCGAAACCACCGACCTCCGTTATCCGGTACGTATTCGTTCGCTCTATGCCTTGCTGGCAGAAGAGGCTTATCAAATGTCAGGGAGGGAGCGTGCGCACCAGGCACTGGTCGAGCGGTTGCTGAAACTGGATAATGGCATCGCCTTGGTACAACAACTCTATTTGCACTCCACACGCTTTGACGCGCGTCACCCTGTACCGGCGTCTGTGGCCTATATCCTGGTGGATCAGGCTATCCGTGACGGCGATTTGCCGCAGGCCTCTCGTCTGATGCAACATCTTCCTGAGCCTCCGGAAGATACCGCTCGCTTCTCCTGGCAGATGCGGCGCGCCAAGGTTTTTATTCTTGCCGGCGAGTTTGAGCACACGAGCTCGCTTTTGGGGGCAATGATCCCACAGGCCGCATCGCTCAGCGAGGAGCAGCGCGATCAGCTGGTGCAGCTGTTGTTCGACCTGCAGACGGTGGGGCAGCATGAGCGGGCCTACCAAATGCTG
>JBFFNE010000016.1:0-48877 GCA_041563315.1 Thiohalomonadaceae bacterium | reverse complement strand
GCAGAGCAAACATATTCGTATTGCCGATGATGGTCAGGGCACCATCATCGACATCGAGCGACAGCCGGAAGAACGTGAGAGCAAACAGGGCCCGGTGGTACACTACCTGATCGACGCCTCACCGCTGTCAGCGCCGATCGAGAAGTTGCGTTTTGACTGGAACGAGGTGGAGGAGGGGTTTCTTGTCTCAGTGAACCTCGAGTACAGCAATGACCTGGTGCACTGGCATCACCTTATCTACGAAGCCACCCTGGCTGACCTGACCCATGACGGCTATCGCCTCCGTCAGCAATCGATCACCCTGCCCAGCCAGGAGGCGCGCTACTATCGTCTCAGCTGGCCGCTGGGAGAGAGGGGGAGGCGGCTCACATCCATCAACGCTGTGGTCAAGCGCACGGTTGACCGTCCTCCATATCAGTGGCTGCCCCTCTCGCCGGAGAGCGATACCGCCCAGCAGGGTACCTATTATTTCACTTTGCCTGGCCGATACCCGGTGGAGCGTATCCGCGTGGTGCTGCCGCAAAGCAACACCGTGGCGCGTGTGCGGCTATACTCGCGTAGCGGAAACAGCAATGCACCCTGGCGGCTTCGTTATCAGGGCCTGCTTTACACTCTGATGCGTGACGGCCACTCCCTGCAAAACGAGGATATTCCCGTCAGTGGCGTGGGCGACTCGCTGTGGCGACTCGATGTGGTGCAGGAGGGTGGCGGCCTTGGCCGTGGTCAACCGCAGTTGCAGATGGGCTGGGTGCCGCACCGCCTGTTGTTTGTTGCTCGTGGTGAAATGCCCTTTACCCTGGCCTTCGGTGCGGCCACGGTTACACCTCCTGCCAGCGACATGACAAGCCTTGTCGCGAAACTTGAGTCACAACCGGAGGAGGAGGGTTTTATCAAACTCGGCCATGCTGGTGGCCTTTTTGAACTTGGCGGCGAACGCCGCCTGCAACCGCCCGTTTCGCCCTTGCCGTGGAAGAAGTGGTTGTTATGGGCGGTGCTGATTTTCGGCGTGCTTGCACTGGCGTGGATGGGGCGCAGCCTTTACCGGCAGATGAACCCGTAGTAGGAGCGGCATCTTGCCGCGACCTGAAAGACCGAGACGGCATCGTCGCGGCAAGATGCCGCTCCTACAATGCAGGCAGGGGCGCATGCTAGACTAGCGGTAATTCGGCCATCTCCACGACTGCACCTATGCTCACAGAAGCCTTTTACGAACGCTTTGGCGGTATTCAGCGCCTTTACGGCACCACTGCCGCCGAGCTTATTCAGAACAGCCATTTTTGCGTGGTCGGCATCGGCGGAGTCGGCTCTTGGGTCGTGGAGGCGTTAGCCCGTACCGGTGTCGGTGCCATCACCTTTATCGATCACGATGATATTGCCGTCAGTAATACCAACCGCCAGCTGCACACCCTCAGTTCCACCCTCGACCGTTCCAAGGCCGAGGTCATGGCCGAGCGGGTGCGGGACATCAATCCCGACTGTACGGTAACGGCCATCGATGATCTGCTCACTGAAACCAACGTAGAAAAGTACATCGGCAAGCAGTACGACTATGTGATTGACGCCATCGACTCCATTCGCCACAAGGCGGCGTTGCTCAATTACTGCAGCCGCAACAAGATCCCGGTGATCACCACCGGTGGTGCGGGCGGCATTACCGATCCAACCAGAATTGGGATCACCGATCTGAGCCGTACCCATAACGATCCCCTGGCGGCCAAGGTGCGTTCGAAACTGCGCAGCGACTATGGCTTCAGCAAGAACCCGGCACGGCGTTTTGGCATCGACTGTGTCTTCTCCACCGAGCAATCGGTCTATCCCAAGGCTGACGGCAGCGTCTGCCAACGTAAGCCCGGTGTGAAGGGAGCCAGTCTCGATTGTAATTTCGGTTACGGCTCGGCTACCTTCGTCACCGCCACTTTTGGGTTCGTGGCAGTATCCCGTGCACTACAGAAACTGATTGCCCGTCACCCCGCGGCGAGAAGTGATTCTCCATGAGCGAGCAGTATGCCGACAGCCGAGAGAAGATCACGGTCGGTATCAGCAGTTGCCTGCTGGGTGTGGAGGTGCGGTTCGACGGTGGGCACAAACTCGACAATTACATTACCGGCACCCTTGGGGAGTATTTCGATTTCATCCCGCTCTGTCCCGAAGTGGCCATCGGTCTGCCTGTCCCCCGGCCGCCGATCCGCCTGGTGCGTCAGGATGATGGCATTCATGTGGTCGGGGTCAAGGACCCCACGGTGGATGTCACCGACAAGCTCCACGCCTATGGCCGCAAGATGGCCTGGCAGCTGAGCGGCATCAGCGGCTTTATTTTAAAGCGCGCCTCCCCAAGTTGCGGCATGGAGCGGGTCAAGGTCTATGCGCCCGATGGTCGTTCCATCGACAAGGCCTCGGGTGCCTTCGCTGAGGAGTTGATGAAGGCGCAGCCATTGCTGCCGGTAGAGGAGGAGGGGCGGCTCGGCGATCCGGGGCTACGCGAAAACTTCATTATGCGCGTCTTTGTTTACCACCGTTGGCAGCAGCTGCTCGGCTCACCTGTTAGCGCAAAAAAGCTGATCGACTTTCACGCTGCCCACAAATACCTTGTGATGGCGCACAACCAGGCGTCCTACCGACGGATGGGCAAGCTACTGGCCGATGCAGGTAATGAGGATCCCAAGGCCTTGGCGCAGCACTATATCGAAGAGCTGATGGGGGCTCTTCGCCGTCCGGCCACGCGCAAACAGCATGCCAACGTACTGCAGCACTTAATGGGGTACCTGAAGAACCAGCTCGATAGTGAAGACAAGGCCGAGATGGTTGAGGTGATCGCGCAGTACCGTAAAGGCTTCATCCCGCTCGTTGTGCCCATCACCCTGCTCAGGCACCACTTCCGCCGCCATCCGCACGAATACATTGAACGTCAGGTCTACCTCAGTCCACACCCCCACGAGCTGATGCTGCACAACATGATCTAATGGGTAAGGCTCCTCGACGGTCTGGGCTGGGCACTCGGGGCCTGTAACTTTGCAATGGAGACTGATGAGGGTAATTTCCAAACCCAAACGCTACAATGGCCGATTCGTCCCCCAGGAAAACGCCAATGGCCTCCATGCGCCTCGATAAATATCTCTGTCACGCCACCGGCCTGACCCGTTCCCGTGCCCAGGGTATGATCCGCGGCGGTCAGGTCATCGTGAGCGGCGCAGTGGTGAAGGACCCCTCTTTCAAGCTTCCTGCCGATGCCGTCGTTACCTGGCGCAACCAGGCGGTGCAGCTCAGTGGGCATCGCTACTTTATGCTTAACAAGCCCGCGGGTGTGGTGTGCGCCACCATCGATGCGCAGCATAAAACCGTGCTGGATCTGCTTGAGGTGGACAATAAAAAAGGGCTGCATGTGGCCGGACGTCTCGATATTGATACCACAGGATTGGTACTCATCACGGATGATGGCGACTGGTCGCACCGCCTGACTTCACCAAAACATCACAGCAACAAGCGCTATCGTGTGACTCTGGCCGAACCGGTGACAGAAGAGGATGCCGAGCGCTTCGTTGAGGGCATCGAACTGCGCAGTGAAAAGCACAAAACACGACCTGCGGAACTGAAAATCATCAGCCCAACCGAAGTGATTCTCACTCTGAGCGAAGGCAAGTACCATCAGGTTAAACGCATGTTTGCCGCCGTGGGAAACCATGTGACGGCGTTGCACCGTGAGGCTATCGGCGCGATTGCCTTGGATGGTGAACTGCAGCTTGGTCAGTGGCGAATGCTCAGAGAAGATGAGGTCGAGATAGCCTGAGTAGGCGCTGATTCCCTTCGGTGTGTCAGCAGAGAACAGTACTGTTGCTTTAGCGGCATAAGTTCTTTGAATCCGTTAGTGGGGACAGTTCCCGTAAGAAATGTGAACCCGGTCACTGGAACGGGTCGTTTTCCTGTTATTTGGGCTTGATCTGCCTGGGGCAGCAAAGGACACTATAGTGCACGGTAGTTGCACCGTTTTATTTAATTTTATCAGGAAAAGTAAAGGACTAAATATAATGAAAAAGTTTGTAAAAGTAAGCTCTGCAGTTGCACTTGCATTGGGTCTGGGAATGGGTAGCGCCCACGCTGAAAACAGCCTCCAGAGTGGTAACTTCGCACTAAACGTTTCAGTCAGCGATTACTTCATGTCTGGCGCTGTTTCCAACACCAACGCTAATACCTCTACCCCCTTCATGATCAACGGCAAGGTGATGGTTGCCAACGATATGGCCATCACCGCCGGTATTGGCCTGGGTATCTGGGGTGGTGATGCTCCTTCTAAAGGCACCGATATTGGTATCAAGGGCGGTTTCCGCAAGTACCTGAAGACTGCCGATTTCGCGCCTTTCTTCGGTGCTAATCTCCAGTACATTTCCTATAATGATTCAAACAGCAAGGATCTTAAACTGATGGCAGAGTTTGGTGGTGAGTATTTCCTCAGCCGCCAGTTCAGCATTGAGGGTGCTGCTCGTGCCGGATTTGCTCAGCACGAAGATACTTTTGGTGCCACTACCACCAAGACCAACATGTTCGGGACATTCGGTGCAGGCCTGAGCGTGAATTACTACTTCTAAGTATTCAAGGCTCAAGGCTAGCGCCCCTACAACACCGGCCTTGTGCCGGTGTTTTAGTGTCTGGATAGTGCGTTGGCGCAGCACAGGAATAATTGAAACGTCATTTCGCTGGCCAGCTGGATGAACAGAGCCAACGCTAATACTATGACTATCCTCTTTCCAGCACCTCACGCAGCTGGCGGATCTCCTCTCGTAATGCGCGGATCTCGTCCTCTACCACCTCTCCTTCTTCGTGGACTACCTGCTGAATGGTTTGTTCTTCTGCCTGCAGGGTTGCCTCATGCAGGGTCTGCATGGTGTTAACGATGATCGCGATAAACAGGTTCAGCATGGTAAAGGTGGCGATGAGAATGAACGGGATGAAGAACAGCCACGCATAGGGGTAGACCTCGATCACCGGGCGGGCGATCCCCATCGACCAGCTCTCCAGCGTCATGACCTGAAACAGGGTATACATGGAGGCACCGACGCTGCCGAACCACTCTGGGAAGGCCTGACCAAACAGCCCCGTGGCCATCACGGCGGAAACGTAGAAGATGAGTAACATCAGTCCGGCTATGGAGAGAATCCCCGGTACGGCATGGAGCAGCGCCTCCACCACAAAGCGCAGGCGAGGCATCATCGAAATCAGGCGCAGCACACGCAACACACGCAGTGCACGCAGCACCGCCAGTGGGCCACTGGCCGGGATCAGAGCAATGCCCACCACAATAAAATCAAATACATTCCAGGATTGACGGAAAAAGCGCGGACCGAAGGCAAACAGTTTGATCAGGATTTCGGCGACAAAAACCGAGAGGATCGCTTTATCCAGCGTTAACAGCCAGGGCCCGGTGGTTGCCATGATATGGGGCGATGTTTCCAGTCCCAGTGTTACGGCATTCACCATAATCAGCGCAATGATCGCGTATTGAACACGGCTGGATTCAATCCAGTTACCCAGTCGATGGCGAAGGACAGCAAGGCTCACACAAGATCTCCGGTAGTTATCAAGGTGGCTTACTATGCAGATTGATGCACCGAAACTCAATATGCCGGAGGAGTCTATCGTCTCTTGAAGATCGAAGCCAGATACCGCGCACAATCTACCGGCCAATCGGCGATCCCATGGAAAGGGCAATACGCACATGGAAGTGGCCATCACTTCTGCGGTGCATCTGCTTTAGGGCGTGCGTTGACTCCTTGGCGTGTCTGGAGGCATGGCGAGAGTCATAATACCTGCGCTATACCTGCAGAGTCTGTCGAAGGGGGGGCACCTCGCTACCTTATGCAAGTTCCGAGTAGGCCAGGTTGCCCCATCCGGGGCCCCGAACCTCAACACCTTAGCGCCGCTTGCCGAAAGCGCCATGTTTCACGCTTCCAGGCTACCTGGCACTTCTCTTTCGCCTTTGCGGTAAGCGCATTGTCAGGTGGGGCAAGTTGTTACTCGAGGAGTTATAGAGAGGGGGCTCGTGAAGGGAGCCCCCTGGAAGTTTTCAGAAACTCAAGCCAGTGGAAGTGACCTCATACTCGCTGACGTTAACACGACCTGCCGACTTTAGTGTTGTGCCGCCCAGGCCCTCTGGAAGGGTTTTTTTCGTAATGCGTCCTCTATCCAGGATGAGCACTTCATCGTTCAGCTGCACGATAGGGTCGTGGTATTCACCCCAATTTTCTCGTTTTGGATTGATCAGCATCCCTACATTTTTCAGTTCTGCTCTCGGCAAGATGGCTCCTGCTTTGTCGCTGAAAAGCACCACACTCTGGCCGTCTTGATCCATCGCGGTAATTTGGGTGACGCGAACCATCTCCTCACCATCGAAGTTGTGAAGGTCACCGGTCCGGTAGGCCGGTGAAATAGTTCCATACACGGGGTTTGACGCGGCGTAATCGGCGAAGGCTCCAGGAGAGGCCATCAGTGTTGCTGCTGCAATGAAGATGATGTTGCACTTTTTCATCGTAAAGCTCCTTCATGTTCGCTCTGCCAGATACAGGCAGGCATGGGGGGGTACATTCAAGAGTGCACCACACGGGTGGAGACGATGGCAGAAAGCCGGCAGTGGACCTGCGCATTGGATTCGATGGTGGGTATCACGAACCCGGGTCTGGACGTTGGCATGGAAAAGGGAGGAGCGCTGTGTGTGCAGGTTGTGTACCCGCTAGCGGTCAGACCAATTTCCGGATGCTGCCGGTTAGTAGCATACTGCTCCTGGTGGCGCGTTTGTTTTGAGCGTCCTGCTCAACAGACAACAGCCCGGAGTATGACATCCTGAAATACCCCGACGTTCCCCAATTGAAAACGACGCCGTTGTCTGTGTTAGTGCAATGATAGGTAGCTTTCCAGCGCCTGCAATTTTGATTCCTTGATTAGTGAGTGATTTGGCGTTTAATTAACACATACTTTACATTGGAATTTGTTTTGGACCATCCGGCCTCTGGTTTTCAGGCTGTTGCTCCGGAATTCGGGCAAGAAAAAAGCGGGCTATGCCCGCTTTGTTCTTCGAGAGTGAGCTATTACAGCTTCGCTATTTTTGCCTTTTGCTCCTGCAACGACTCAAGCGATGCTCTGGCCTCGGCTAGCTTGTCGCGCTCTTTCTGCACCACATCGACCGGGGCCTTGCCGACGAACTTTTCGTTGCCGAGCTTGCCTTCGGTGCGCTGCACCTCTTTTTCCAGGCGGTCGATCTCCTTGGTCAGGCGGGCGAGTTCGGCGTCCTTGTCGATGAGGCCGGCTATGGGCACGAGGATCTTCATCTCGCCGATCAGGGAGGTGGCTGATTCGGGGGCCTCTTCATCTGGGGCAAGCCAAGTGATCGATTCGGTCTTGGCCAGGGATTTAATGAAGGCTTCGTTGGCGTCGAGCCAGGCGATGTCCTGGGCCGTGCCGTTGGCGAGCAGCACCGGCAGCGGTTTGCTCGGGGCGATGTTCATGCCGGAGCGAATCTTGCGTACGCCGACGATGAACTCCATCACCCACTTCATCTCCCTTTCTGCCTTTTCGTCGATCTTCGACTCGTCGGCTTGCGGGTATGGCTGCAGCATGATCGTTGCGCCATCCTTGCCGGCCAGCGGGGCAATCTTCTGCCAGATCTCCTCGGTGATGTAGGGCATTATGGGGTGGGCCAGGCGCAGGATGGTCTCGAGGACGCGCACCAGGGTGCGGCGGGTGCCGCGCTGCAGTTCCGGAGCGCTGTGCTCGCCATAGAGCACCGGCTTGGAGAGCTCCAGGTACCAGGCGCAGTATTCGTCCCAGGTGAATTCGTAGATCGCGCTGGCGGCAATGTCGAAGCGGTAGTTGTCGATTGCCTCGCTGACAGTCTTTTCGGTCTGCTGCAGGCGCGAGATGATCCAGCGGTCGGCAGGCGAGAGTTCCACCTCACCACCCGCGGCGCCGCAGTCCTTGCCTTCGGTCTGCATCAGCACATAGTTGGCGGCGTTCCACAGCTTGTTGCAGAAGTTGCGGTAGCCTTCGATACGGCCGAGATCGAAGTTGATGTCGCGACCAGTGGAGGCCAGGGAGGCAAAGGTGAAACGCAACGCGTCGGTGCCGAAGGCTGGGATGCCGTCGGCAAAATCGCTGTAGGTCTGCTTCTCGATCTTCTTCGCCATCTCGGGCTGCATCAGGCCGCTGGTGCGTTTGGCAACCAGCGATTCGAGGTCGATGCCGTCAATCAGATCAATCGGATCGAGCACGTTGCCCTTGGATTTGGACATCTTCTGGCCGTGCGAGTCGCGTACCAGGCCGTGGATGTAAATCTCCTTGAATGGCACGTCGCCGATGAACTTCTTGCCCATCATGATCATGCGGGCGACCCAGAAGAAGATGATGTCAAAGCCGGTGACCAGCACGCTGGTGGGGTAGAAGGTCTTGAGCGCGTCAGTCTGCTCCGGCCAGCCCAGGGTGGAGAAGGGCCACAGGGCGGAGGAGAACCAGGTGTCGAGCACATCGTTGTCCTGACTCAGGGCGATCTCGGAACCGAGCTGGTGCTTTTCGCGCACCTCGGCCTCGCTGCGGCCGACGTAGATGTTGCCCTGTTCGTCGTACCAGGCGGGAATGCGATGGCCCCACCAGATCTGGCGGCTGATGCACCAGTCCTGGATATTCTCCAGCCACTGGAAGTAGGTGTTCTCCCAGTTTTTCGGTGTAAAGGTGATGTCGCCGCCGCGCACTGCCTGGAGCGCCGGCTCGGTGATCGCACTCTTGCCCCCAGGGCGGCCGTCGGGCTGGGTCTCGCGGGTGAGATCGACGAACCACTGGTCGGTGAGGAAGGGCTCGATGACGGTGCCGGTGCGGTCGCCGCGCGGCACCATCAGCTTGTGGTCGTCGATCTTCTCCAGCAGGTCCAGTGCCTTGAGGTCGTGTACGATCTCGTCGCGTGCCTCGTAGCGATCTTTCCCGGCATATTTCTCTGGAAGTGGGCACGTGGTGACCAAATAGGCGCTCATGTCCTCATCACCAAGCATTTTTGGTTCATCACCAGGTACATGCAGTGTGCCACCCTCGGGAATAACAACCTCAGCAATAGAACGGATGGAACCATCAGGGTTCATCACATTCACGTTGGCTAATTTATGTCGTTGTCCCATTGCATAGTCATTAAAGTCGTGCGCCGGTGTGATCTTGACGCAGCCAGTACCGAACTCGGGGTCGACGTAGTCGTCGGCGATGATCGGGATCTCGCGGCCGACCAGCGGCAGCGTGATGGTCTTGCCGATGAGGTGCTTGTAGCGTTCGTCCTCGGGGTGCACCGCCACTGCGGTATCGCCGAGCATGGTCTCGGGGCGGGTGGTGGCGACCACCAGATGCCCGCTGCCGTCGGTGAGCGGATAGCGGAAGTGCCACAGGTGGCCCTGTTCCTCCTCGGAGACGACCTCCAGGTCGGAGACCGCGGTGTGCAGCACCGGGTCCCAGTTAACCAGGCGCTTGCCGCGATAGATGAGGCCCTCTTCATGGAGGCGGACGAAGACTTCTTTGACCGCGTCGGAGAGCCCCTCGTCCATGGTGAAGCGTTCGCGTGACCAGTCGGGGCTGGCACCCATGCGGCGCAGCTGGCGGGTGATGTGGCCGCCGGACTCGGTCTTCCATTCCCACACCCGATCGATGAACGCTTCGCGGCCCAGGTCGTGACGCGATTTGCCCTCGGCGGCGAGCTGGCGCTCCACCACCATCTGGGTGGCGATGCCGGCATGGTCGGTGCCCGGCTGCCACAGGGTGTTATCGCCCTTCATGCGGTGGTAGCGGGTTAGCGCATCCATGATGGTGTCCTGGAAGGCGTGGCCCATGTGCAGGGTGCCGGTGACATTGGGCGGCGGAATCATGATGCAGTAGGCATCGGCATTGTCGCCCTGCTCGGTCCTGGGTGCGAAGTAGCCATTCTCTTCCCAAGTCTGGTACCAGCGTTGCTCGATAGCGTGGGGGTTATAGCTTTTATCCATGGTTTCAGGCATTTATGGTCTGGGTTGTTCGAAAAAAACGATTATATCCTAGAACGGCCTTTAGGAGGGGAATGCCCATTCCGAGGGGCAATATCAACGGAATGAGGGGGATACTCGTTTAGTTAGGATTAATTGTGTTTCATTGGATTTTAGTTATAAGAACAACAGGAATATGGGGAGAAGATCGCCGTGCCCCCCCTCTCCCCGCGATACATCAACCTTAGGGGGCCTCTGAGGTTAATGCGCCGGTACGGCTTTGGCATGGTGCGAAAGACGCCGAAGGCTGGCGGATAAACTGCCTAACTGTAAAGCAGACATACTAGAAGGTGGTGGCCATTTCATGATCTATGACCGTTTGTCCGATATTCTCGCTGCCGTGCCGTAGAAGGGAGAAGACTAATGCCTGAACAGCTCCGGGTAGAGTCGCTGTAGCTCTTCAAGGACCTCTTCCTTAATCTTCGGTCTGAGCCGGCGCAGGCGGTGACCGACCAGCATGTCGATGAGCTTGCTCAACTCCTGTTCGTCGAGCGGGGATGAGGTTTCTTTATTATTGCCGCTTTGCGGTAATGACTCGGTATCTGTGGCGCCAACGGTCTCATTTTCCAGGGGAAAGGCGACTTCCTCCAGTACCGGGATTGATGCCTCCGTCTCATCGGAGGCGATGTCGAGGACCTCGTTGAGCACCGGGATTTCTGCATCAGTGCTGTCTAGCTGGCGCTTTTGCTCAATGAGCAGCTCCTTGAGCGAGTCCAGTTCGGCGAGTAGCTTGCCCTTCGAATCGGTCTGGCGAGCCGGGCGTTTTCGCTTGTTAGTGTCGCTCATCGTTGCCTATCCCGTTTTGATACTGTGCGATGCTAAAGGATAGCCTCTCTCACGGTAAAACCGGTATCGCTCGCGCCCTGCCTGCCGGACGGATTCATCACCGGCGATCACCTCAGCGACCCGCTTGAAGCGGCTGAAAAACAGTGGCACCTCTCGCCCCATGTTAATAAGGACATCATCATGGTGCAGGGGTGCCTCACTGTATCCGACGTGTACTCTGACGCTGTCGGCCTCGCTGGCGCTGTCCAGGCTGTGGGGGAGGAAGCTCTCGGCACGAAAGCTCCACAAGAGGTCGTCCAGTTCTTTGCTGCTGGCAGCGTCGTCGGTGTGGATGTAGACCTTATGCCCCTGTTGCCAGGCCTTCTCCGCGAGGCGGCAGGCGAAATGTTGCCGCGCCTCTGCGGCGCTGTCTTCGAGGATATAGAAATCGACCCTTGTCATATTTCGCTTTGAATGCCCTGTGTTCATCTGACTGTCGGTTGGATGATGCGTAAGCCTTTATCCGAACCCGGTTTCCGGAGTCGGCTTATGGCCTTATGACCTTATCGGCCTAAGCCGGTCTGCGGCTATCCAGACTAATTACCCTTTGAACGGTCGATGAGGTACTGGGTCAGCAACGGCACCGGGCGGCCCGTAGCGCCCTTCTCTGCGCCGCTCTTCCACGCGGTACCAGCGATATCCAGGTGCGCCCACGTATACTCCTTGGTGTAGCGGGAGAGGAAGCAGGCAGCGGTGATGGTACCGGCTTCCCTGCCACCAATGTTGGCCATGTCAGCGAACGGGCTTTTGAGTTGCTCGTCGTACTCTTCCCACAGGGGCAAGCGCCAGGCTCGGTCACCACTTTTCTGACCGGATTCGAGCAGCTTGGCGGCCAGCTCGTCATCGTTCGCCAGCAGGCCAGCAGCATGGTTACCCAGAGCGATCACGCAAGCGCCGGTGAGGGTGGCGATGTCGATGACAATGGCCGGGTCGAATTTCTTCGAGTAAGTGAGCGCATCACACAGAATGAGGCGGCCTTCGGCGTCGGTATTGAGGATTTCGATGGTCTGGCCGGACATGGAAGTGACGACATCGCCGGGTTTGTTGGCGTCGCCGTCGGGCAGGTTCTCGGAGCTGGGCACTACACCGACCACATTGATCGGCAGCTCCATCTCGGCGATGGCTTTCATCGTGCCGAACACGCTGGCACCGCCGCACATGTCGTATTTCATCTCGTCCATGCCTGCGGCGGGCTTGAGCGAGATGCCGCCGGCATCGAAGGTCAGTCCCTTGCCCACCAGTACTACCGGCTTTTGCTTGTTCTTGGCAGTGGTACCCGAGTACTCCATGACGATCAGTCGAGGTGGCTGGCGTGAGCCTCGCGCGACTGAGAGCAGGGAGCCCATGCCGAGTTTCTCCATCTGTTTCTCATCGAGGATAGTGGCCTTGATGCTCTTGTGTTGGCGCGAAAGGTGGCGCGCCTGATCGGCCAGGTAATTTGGCGTGCACACATTGCCGGGCAGGTTGGCGAGGTCCTTGCTCAGGTCGATTCCTTCATTGATCGCGCGCCCCTGCAAGATACCCAGCTTGATTAGCGCGCCTTCACCACGAGTGGTATGGGGAAAGCTCACCTTGCGCAGCACCGGCTTGTCATCGTCCTTTTTCTCGCTCTTGAGTTGATCGAAGCGGTAGCGTGCGTGACCGAGTGCCTCAATCGTCTGACGAACCTTCCAGTCCAGCTCGCGCCCGGACAACGGCAACTCGGCGAGGGTGCTGAGTGCATCCTTCGCTTTGGTGCCCAGCACCCCCTTGGCTGCAGCCTGGAGTATTTTGCGGTAGTTGCGGTCATTGAGTTCCTTTTCCTTGCCGCAGCCCACCAGCAGGAGGCGCTCGCACACGAGTCCCTGGGGGGCAGGCACCAGCAAGGTCTGGCCGACTGAGCCTTGTAGATCACCGTTTTTCAGCAGGGTTTTGATGAAACCCTTGGCGGCCTCATCCAGAACCTGGGCGCTGGGGGTGAGTTTACGGCCGTCGTAGATACCAACGATCAGGCAGGCGGTGCGGGTACTGGTGATAGAACCGGTGCTGGTTGTGAATTCCATTGCTACTCCTGGATGCGGGAATGGTTTTGTCGTCACTATCTATAGCGTAAACTGGGTGATTCATTCAATGCGCATGTCTATTATCGCATTGTTCTGCCGATTTTTTTATGGGGTCCGTCGAGAGTGGGTCTAATTATCCACCGTTATCTGTTAAAAGAGATTGGCCTCACCTTTCTCGGAGTCACGCTGTTGCTACTGCTGATCTTTCTCAGTGGCTCTTTCGTGCGGATTCTCGCTGAGGCTGCGGAGGGCGATTATCCTGCCGGTGTGGTGCTGGGTCTGTTTGCTCTCAAGTCAGTGGGTAATATGGTGCTGATTCTGCCGGTCTCGCTGTTTCTCGGGGTGATGCTAGCGCTTGGACGACTCTACAAGGACAGTGAGATGGTGGCAATGACCGCCTGTGCTGTTGGCCCGGACCATGTGTTGAGCAGCGTGGTGAAGCTCGGTGCGATTGTCGCGCTACTTGTTGCACTGCTGGCCCTTTACGCCGCTCCGCTGGCTGAGGAGATGAGTCAGCGTCTGCTGGATGAGGCCCAGGCCAAAGTGGAGATCGAAGGGATCGTGCCTGGGCGCTTTACCCAGAGCGATAGCGGCAATGAGCTGATTTATGTCGCTTCGGCCGGACCGGCTAAAGGCGAGTTGTCAGGGGTTTTCGCTCACCAGCGCAAGGACGGCCAGCTTGTCCTGCTGAGTGCCAAATCGGCCAGTATCTATGTTGATCCACAAAGCGGTCACCGTTATCTGTTGTTGCGTGATGGGTATCGCTATGAAGGCACGGTGGGCACGTTAGAATACCGCACAATCCATTTTGCTGAGCATGGGCTGTTGCTGCAGACGCGGGAAGTGGTCGCGGGTAAACGTAGTCGCAAAGCCATACCGATGGACACCCTGTGGGCATCGAACGATCCTGACGATGCAGCTGAGCTGCAGTGGCGCATCGCTACCCCCATTAGTGTCCTGTTGCTGGCGTTACTGGCGGTGCCCCTGAGCAAGACCAACCCGCGCCAGGGGCGCTTTGGTCGGTTATTTGTCGGTATTATGGTGGTGGTGATCTACAACAACCTGCTCTCTATCGGGCGCAGCGCGGTTGCCAAGGGTGACGTTTCTCCCTGGGTCGGCATGTGGTGGGTGCATCTGCTGCTTCTGGTGCTGGTTATCGTGCTCTATCGACAGCAGCTGCGAATGCGTGGTCCAGCGAGGTCGCTAGCATGAGGCTGTTGGGTAATTACATTGGCAAGACCATTGCTGTGCATGTTCTTGCGGTACTTTTCGTGCTGCTTTCGCTCTATTTTTTCAGCACCTTTGTCGGCGAGGTCAGCGACGTGGGCCGGGGGAATTATACGGTCCTCGATGCCCTGCAGTTCAGTCTCATGTTGATGCCACGACAGGTCTATGAGCTGTTTCCCCTGATTGCGCTGTTGGGAACGATGCTGGGACTCGGTGCATTGGCTAATACCAGTGAGTTGACCGTGATGCAGGCGTCCGGGATCTCGGTGGGTCAGATCATGCGCGAGATCTTCAAGGTTGGCGCGCTACTGGTGGTGATTGCTGCCATACTGGGCGAGATGATCGCCCCACCGCTGGAGAAGGAGGCGCGTAACCAACGTGCACGAGCGATGTCGGACAACATCAGTCTCAACGTCAAGAGCGGAATGTGGGCACGCGAGGGCGACACCTTTATAAATATCGAACGGATGTTGATCAACGGCCTTGCCAGTGGCATCCACCTTTATCGCTTCGCGCCAGATGGCAGGCTCCTGCAGAGTACCTCGGCCAGGCAGGGCCAGTATCAGGATGAGGCATGGCAGTTGATGCAGGTGGAGCACACCTTCTTTGGTGAGCAACAGATTACCCGCAAGTTTGAACAGAGCGCTGACTGGAAAAGCAGCTTTGCTCCCGAGGTTATCGATGTGGTGGCGATCCCGCCTGAGAACCTCTCAATTCGTGATCTGCTGGATTATCTCAGCTATCTACATGACAACGAACTGGAGACACAGCGCTATGAACTTTCGCTGTGGACACGGATCGCCGCCCCGATGGCCACGGCGGGGATGATTCTGTTGGCGATCCCGTTTGTCTTTGGTTCGATGCGCTCGGTCGGGGTGGGGCAGCGCATTGTTATCGGCGCGCTGATCGGTATCGGTTTTTATCTGTTTAACGGCATCTTTGGTCGCATGGGACTTGTCTACAATCTGCCGCCATTGCTCAGCGCTTTTGCACCGACCGTGCTGGTGTATCTGGTGTGGTATGCGTTGATGCGCAGGGTGAAATAAGAGTAATCAGTAATCAGTAATCAGTAATCAGTAATCAGTAATCAGTAATCAGTAATCAGTAATCAGTAAAAGACTGTTGCGAATCTTGTCCCGAGCGGTTCAATCACTGCCAACTGCCAACTGCCAACTGCCAACTGCCAACTGCCAACTGCCAACTGCCAACTGCCAACTGCCAACTGCCAACTGCCAACTGCCAACTGCCTATTTCTTCTTTTCCTTCGGCAGCACCACGAGCTCGGTCATCGAATAGCGGTCGTGCCAGGTGAGTTGCTCTTTATCGATGAGAGACCAGAGAAAGCCGAGGCCGAAGGCCAGCCAGGAGAAAGTCGCGACAATGAAGCGCAGCATCAGCTGCCACAGGCTAACCGGGCCCGGGTTGCGATTTTGCAGGCGAATGCGCCAGGCGCGCATGCCGAGAGTCTGGCCGCCGTGGGACCAGAACCAGGCAAAGAAGGCGAAAATAATCAGCAGTAGATAAACGCGGAATGCCAGGAGCGCAGCCGATGAAGGGGTTTCGCCCAATATCGGTGTGGCCGGCAGAGCAGCAAGAAAAAGAACTGCCGCCAAAAGCAGGGCATCGTAGAAAATAGCGGCTAACCGGCGTAGCAAGCCGCAGTGGGGGAGAGGATGGGATTGCTGGGTCATGGGAACTCGCTGCTTGTTTGACGCTGGGCAGTATAGCAAAGGGGCAAGAGCCGAGGGAAAAAGTCGAGGGCAGGAGTGCGTCTCGCGCACCGTTCATTAAGATTTTGAGCGGAACACGCACCTTCTCCGAACTCTTTTCCTTCGTATCTCGACTCTGCTTGTTTATGTCCTCGGCCGCATCCAGTATTATTCCGCATCTCTGTCAACCCAATCTATAAGGCTCTACCGACATGCTGATCCTGCGTGGAAGCCCGGCCCTGTCTCCGTTCCGTCTGGATAAACTGATGAGCGCGCTGCGTGAGTGCGTACCGGATATCGGTCACCTCTATGGCGAATATGTCCACTTCGCTGATGTGGAACGCCATCTCAATGAGTCGGAAAAGGAGACCTTGGCACGTCTGCTCAGCTACGGACCGAGCGCCGTCAGCGAGGAGCCGAAGGGTCAGTTGTTGCTGGTGATACCGCGTATCGGCACGATCTCGCCGTGGGCCTCCAAGGCCACCGATATCGCCCATAACTGTGGCCTGGACGCAGTGCGACGCCTCGAACGTGGCATCGCCTATTACCTCACCCGTGCTGACGGCGCGCTGACCGATCATGAGCTCAAGCAGATCGCCTCGTTGCTGCATGACCGCATGATTGAACAGGTGCTGGAAAGTACCGAGGAGGCTGAGGGACTCTTTCGCACCCAGGAACCGGCACCGATGCGCCAGGTGAACATTCTCGGTGGCGGCAAGGCGGAACTGGAGAGGGCCAATGGTGAGTGGGGCTTGGCGCTGGCCGCTGACGAGATCGATTACCTGGTAGAAAATTTCACCGCCCTCGGTCGCAACCCCTCGGATGCCGAGCTGATGATGTTCGCCCAGGCCAATTCCGAGCACTGCCGCCACAAGATCTTCAACGCTGACTGGATCATTGATGGTCAGGCGCAGGACAAATCCCTGTTCGCCATGATCCGCAACACTCACCAGAAGAACCCAGGCAAGACCCTTTCCGCCTACAAGGACAACTCCGCAGTGATCGAGGGCTACGAGGCCGGCCGCTTCTTCCCTGTTCCTGGCACGGGAGAATATGGCTACCACAAGGAGTCGATGGCGATCCTGATGAAGGTGGAGACTCACAATCACCCCACTGCTATCTCCCCTTTCCCCGGTGCCGCCACTGGCTCTGGCGGCGAGATACGCGATGAGGGTGCCACCGGTCGCGGTTCCAAGCCCAAGGCGGGCCTGAGCGGATTTTCTGTCTCCAATCTGCGCATTCCCGGTTTCGAGCAGCCGTGGGAGAGCGATCATGGCAAGCCGGGACGGATCGTCTCTGCGCTGGAGATCATGACCGACGGCCCGCTTGGCGCTGCCGCCTTCAATAATGAATTCGGCCGCCCGGCGATCAATGGCTACTTCCGTACTTTCGAGGAGAAGGTGGCGGGGCCTACGGGGGAAGAGGTTCGCGGCTATCACAAGCCGATCATGCTCGCCGGTGGGCTCGGCAACATCCGGGTTGAGCATGTGGAGAAGAAGATCATACCCCCGGGCGCTCAGCTGGTGGTGCTCGGTGGACCGGCGATGTTGATCGGCCTTGGCGGCGGCGCCGCCTCCTCGATGACCAGCGGCGAGTCGGCCGAGAGCCTCGATTTTGCCTCGGTGCAGCGTGGCAATCCGGAGATCGAGCGTCGTTGCCAGGAGGTAATCGACCGTTGCTGGCAGTTGGGTGATGCCAATCCCATCGTCTCCATCCATGATGTTGGCGCCGGTGGTTTGTCCAATGCCATGCCGGAGTTAGTCAATGATGCGGGTCGTGGCGCCCGCTTCGAGCTGCGTGCTATCCCTAATGACGAGCCGGGCATGTCACCGATGGAGATCTGGTGCAACGAAGCGCAGGAGCGATATGTGCTTGCCATCAATCCTGAGGACATGGAGCGCTTTGCCGCTATCTGCGAGCGAGAGCGTGCCCCCTATGCGGTGATTGGTGAGGCGACCGCCGAGCAGCAACTGGTGCTCGGGGATGGCCATTTTGATAACAGCCCTATTGACATGCCGTTGGAGGTGCTGCTGGGCAAGCCGCCGAAGATGCTGCGCGAGGTACAGCACAAGCCATTCCACAAGCCCGATTTCGACACCTCGGCAATCTCCGTACGTGAGGCAGCCTATCGCCTGTTGCGCCTGCCGACCATTGCCGACAAGACCTTTCTCATCACTATAGGTGACCGCACTGTGACCGGTCTGGTTAACCGTGACCAGATGGTCGGCCCGTGGCAGGTGCCGGTGGCTGATTGCGCTGTCACGGCCGCCAGTTATGACAGCTACGTCGGTGAAGCCATGGCGATGGGGGAGCGCACTCCGTTGGCATTGATCGACCATGCAGCCAGCGCGCGCATGGCAGTGGGGGAGGCATTGACCAATATCGTTGCTGCACGTATTGATGATATCTCCTGCATTGTTCTTTCCGCCAACTGGATGGCTCCAGCCGGCCACCCGGGTGAGGACGCCGGCCTCTTTGAAGCGGTCAATGCGGTGGGCATGGAATTATGTCCGGCGTTGGGTATCGCCATTCCCGTCGGCAAGGATTCCATGTCGATGAAAAGTGTGTGGCAGGAGGGGGGCGAGGAAAAATCGGTCACCGCACCGTTGTCACTGATCACCACGGCCTTTGCCCCGGTGCTTGATGTGCGCAAGACTTTGACTCCTGAGCTGCGCAGCGACCTTGGCGATACCGATCTCATTCTCATTGATCTGGGCAAGGGACGTAACCGCCTAGGCGGCTCCTGTCTGGCGCAGGTCTACAAGCAGGTGGGGCACCACGCCCCGGACCTGGACGATGCACAGGCGATCAAGCAGTTCTTCGCCCTCATTCAGGAGTTGAGTCAGGAAGGCAAACTCATCGCCTACCATGATCGTTCCGACGGTGGATTGTTTACAACGGTGGTGGAGATGGCCTTCGCCGGACACACCGGCGTCACACTCAATATCGATGAGCTGGGTGATGACCCGGTGGCCGCACTGTTCAGCGAGGAGCTCGGTGCGGTGATTCAGGTGCGCCATCAGGACACCGAAGAGGTGCTCTCCGCCCTGCGCGAGGCCGAGTTGGGCAGTCATGCTTTTGTTATTGGAGAACTCAGTGACGATGACCGGCTCCTGATCCGTTACGATGGCCAAGTCCTGCTGGAGGAGTCCCGCATCGATCTGCAGCGCGCCTGGTCCGAGACCACTTTCCGCATGCAGTCACTGCGTGACAATCCCGAGTGTGCCCGCGAGGAGTATGAGCGTTTGCTCGACGTTGCCGACCCGGGATTGCACGCGGAGCTTTCTTTTGACCTCGATGAAGATGTGGCCGCACCGTATATCGCTAGCGGCGCCCGTCCGCGCATGGCGGTGTTGCGCGAGCAGGGGGTGAACGGCCAGATTGAAATGGCCGCCGCCTTCGACCGCGCCGGCTTCAATGCAGTCGATGTGCATATGAGCGACCTCATCAGCGGCCGGATCTCCCTCAGTGAATTCAACGGCCTGGTCGCCTGCGGGGGCTTCTCCTACGGTGACGTGCTCGGCGCCGGCGAGGGCTGGGCCAAATCGATCCTGTTCAACCCCCGTGCCCGTGATGAGTTCGGGGCCTTTTTCGGGCGTGAGGATAGCTTCGGTCTCGGTGTCTGTAACGGCTGCCAGATGATGTCCAACCTGCGCGAGCTGATCCCCGGCACCGAGGCCTGGCCGCACTTCGTGCGCAATATATCCGAGCAGTTCGAGGCGCGCGTGGCAATGGTCGAGGTAATGAAGTCGCCCTCGTTGTTTCTGCAGGGGATGGAGGGATCACGCTTGCCCATCGCCGTGGCACACGGCGAGGGTCGCGCCGAATTCCGTGCTGGCCATACCCCGGAGGAGGTGCTGCGCAAGCAGCAGGTGGCGTTGCGCTACGTGGACAACTACGGCGATCCCACCGAGCTCTACCCGGCCAATCCTAACGGCTCACCGCTCGGCATCACCGGTCTTGCCAGCAGTGATGGCCGCTTCACCATCATGATGCCGCATCCAGAGCGGGTATTCCGCGCAGTCCAGCACTCCTGGCACCCGGAAGAGTGGGGCGAGGATGGTCCGTGGATGCGCATGTTCCGCAATGCCAGGGTATGGCTGGGATAAACAACAACGTTTCTTAATCTGCAGGAAAAAGTGGTTAAATTGGCATGAATGTCAGCGAAAATTTTACAGTTCACTGACATTTATGGCGATACACTCTCATGGCGTAGTGACATAATAACAATACACGGAATGTTCCTAAGGGAATAAAAATAATCAACTGGCGGGAGAGTCAGTTGAACAAACCGGAAGTAAAAATGGGGGAAGCCATGAATACCACGATCCTGTATCGGGCGGGCGTTGCATGCCTGTCTGTTTGTCTGTCAATTCCTCTGGTTACACACGGCGCAGAAAAATACCGCCTCGGTATCGCCCCGGTGCTGGACTATGAGGATACGCTAAAAAACTATCAACCACTGGCCGATTACCTGTCTCAAAAGGCAGGTATTGATCTTGAGCTGATGCCCGCACGCAATTTCATCGGTTACTGGAACCAGATGCGCAAGCCGGATACCTACGATTTTGTTTTCGATGGTGCCCATCTGGCGGCCTACCGTAGCGAAAAAATGGACCATCGGCTGTTGGCCAAGGTGAGCGGAGTGCTCAGTTTTACGCTCATTTCCCGGCCGGATGATCTCATCCTCGATCCTGAGGAGCTGGTGAACCGCAAGGTGGCGGTATTAGCATCGCCCAATCTTGGTGGCTTGCTGGCCCACAACCTGTTTCATCATCCGGCACGCCAGCCGGCTATGGTGGAGGTGAAGAACGCGATGGATGCGCTGGAGGCGGTGCGAAGCGAAAGGGCCGATGCCGCCTATGTCCCTACGCCTATTTTGCAGTATTATCCGGAGGCGACGGTGATTAGCTCATCCAGGCAGTTGCCTAATATGACCATGACAGCCTCATCGAGGGTGCCTGTCGAGGTGCAGCAAAACGTGGCAAGGGCACTTATCGAGGCGGGCTCGAGCGATGAAGGAAAGGCGATGCTGGCAGCTGCCGGTATTGCCAGTTTCGAGCCCACGCAGAGGGCAGAGTACTCAGGATTGGAAACACTACTCTCAGGGATGTGGGGTTACTGATTTTCGGCTTAACGGGTTCGCCAGGGCAAGGCGTCATAATATCCTTGCCATTGAGCCGCCGGTAAAAATAATTAGAGTACTTCCGTGTCCTCAGCCGTTATCGGGTTATGTCTTTCTTGCCTGGCCAGGCCTGCTATTCTCAATGTGCTGTAGATAAAAAAATTCCCCATGAATCTATCGATTGAAAAACTGCAGAGCATTCTGATCACCGCTGCAGGCGAGGAGTTGCTACCACGATTCGCTCAGGTCGAACGATCGTTTAAGGCCGATGGCAGTATCGTTACCGAGGCCGATACCGCGATGCAGCATCGGCTTCAAAATGCGTTGCTGGAAAATGGGCCGTCGATCCCGCTGCTGGGCGAGGAGATGAGTGCGGCTGAGCAACAGGCGCTACTAAGCGAATCCCCCGAGGGACTCTGGCTGCTCGACCCGCTGGATGGCACCAGCAATTTCGCCGCTGGCATCCCCTATTTTTGCGTCTCCTTGGCCCTGTTGCGACAGGGGGAGGTGGAGTTAGCCCTGATCTACGATCCGCTGCGCGATGAGTGCTTCTCCGCCGAGCGGGGCCGTGGTGCGATGCTCAACGGAGAGCCCTTGCTGGTACCGGCTCACTTGCCGTCATTGGCACGCACCATGGGGTTGGTTGACTTCAAGCGCCTCGAACCTGGGCTGGCCGCCAGGCTAGCTAGTGCTCCACCCTACGCCTCACAGCGCAGCTTCGGTTCTGGCGCGCTCGATTGGTGCATGATGGCTGCTGGCCGTTGTCATCTGTACCTTCACGGCGGGCAGAAGTTGTGGGATTACGCCGCCGGACAGTTGATCCTGGCTGAAGCTGGCGGCTTCTCATCGAGCCTGGAGGGAGAACGGGTGTTACGGCCTGCTCTGCGGCCCCGCTCGGTGGTAGCGGCGGCAGGGCGAGAGCTGTATGACCAGTGGTTCGACTGGCTGACAGGATAATTAGCTCGCTTGCGCCGCGCGTTTCGGCTTACGCATAATGCGCCTGCCATGAAATTTACTTGTCCCTCGCTATCCGGTGATTGGCAACGCCTGTTGCCCTTTGCTATTGCCGCCCTGTCACCCGCCTTGCTCGCTCTGTTACTGGCTTTGATGATCCCAAGCGGTCACAGCGTGCCCATGATGTACTCTGTGACGGTTGAATCGGCGCAGTCACTTGAGGCTGTTTTCGAGCGTAGTGATTATTCGTGGCCACCGAAGCAGCCAGTGCCGGCGTTGGCGATCACGCATTTTCCTGTGGATTTAGTCGTGCTTGAGGCCGCTAGAAGAAAAGTGCTGTTTCTGCGCGCACTATTACCGTTGGTGTTGGCAGAAAACCGGAGACTGAGACAGGAGCGTCTCTGGCTGGAAGGGGTGATGGCCCATCACGGGCAGCACAGCAAACCGGTTCATGATCGCTTGCAGCGGCTGGCCCGGGAGTATGGTCTGGAGGCCGTAGCGGATGAGTCTCCGGTGCTTATAGCGCAATTGCACGAGCGGATCGACGAGCTGCCGGTTGGGTTGGTCCTGGCGCAGGCGGCCAATGAAAGCGGCTGGGGCACCTCGCGCTTCAGCCGCGAGGCGAATAATCTGTTCGGCGAATGGACCTATAATGCCGCCGAGGGGATTGTGCCGTTGCGGCGGGCACCGGGGGGACGCCATTATGTGCGCCGGTTTGCGATGCCTTACGATTCGGTTCGTTCCTATATGAACACCATCAACCGCGGCCATGCCTATACTTCGTTGCGCAAGTTACGTAGCGGCATGCGCCGTGAAGGACGTGCGCTGGATCCTCTGTTGTTGGCAAACGGGCTTGTGCGTTACTCGGAGCGGGGAGAGGTTTACGTGGCCGCAATTCAGGCGCTGATCCGCAGTAACGGACTCGATACCCTGGAGTCTGTGCTACTGACGCCACGTTCACCGATGGTAGTGGCAGTAAAAGATAAAAAGCTGAAAGGTTCGAACCTTGAACGTCAACAATGGGTAGGTCGGATTAGCGAAGCGTAACCTGACGGCAGCGCCCAGATCTGTGTTGCATTCGGCTTACGGCGATCGCCTAAGCCAGCCTTTATGCATCAGAATCTTTGAACCCCTGAACCCCTGAACCCCTGAACCCCTGAACCCCTGAACCTTGATGCTGAGATTATGCCTTCTGGCTCCATTTGGTCGCGGCGAGACGCCGCTCCTACAGCTCAGCCCCGATAGTGGATCCCGTGCTCGCCGAGCCAGGAAATCACCGACTCCCTGTCGCCGGTGAAGGCGATCTGCTTTTCGTTCTGTTGGATCTGATAGTCATACATCGGGTCGTAGTAACCGCCAAGAAGCTCACCGATCCAGGTGTTATGTTGTTCGGTCTCGCCAGTGCGACGGTGCACCTCGATGGCCGCCTCCAGCATCTTCCGCAGTTCCGCGTGGCGCACCCCACCCAGGCGCTTTTTTATCTTGTCCATACTGCCGAGCAGGTAGGCAGCCCACTGCGCGAATCCCTGCTCCTCGCCATAAAGTACCAGATGTTCGGCCAGCGCCTCATTGATGTATTCCTGATGGGTGATGGCAACACGTTCCTCCAGGCTGGCTTCAAGGATCACCAGCGGTGAGTCGCGGAAGCGTTCGCGAATGGCGTCGGGGATGAAACAGGAACCGACGTTGCGGTGCTCGTCTTCTACCACAAAGGGTGGATTGCCATTGGCGCGAATCTTCAGCAGTTCGATAGAGAGGGCATTTTCAAAACTGATCTGCCGTGGTTGCGGTGTGGCGTGGGGGCCAAAGGCGGAGCCGCGGTGCCAGGCCAATTTCTCAAGATCCACCATCGGCGTAAGTTGTTGCAGTAATACCGTCTTGCCTACGCCGGTGCGTCCGCCAAGGACGATAGCGTTGACCTCGCACGCCGCTGCCTCCAGCTCGTCGATAAGGAAGCGGCGCAGCGCCTTGTAGCCGCCCTTGACCCGCGGATAGAGGATGCCAGTCTCGTCAAATAGCCACTGCTGGCTGATTTTCGAGCGCATGCCGCCGCGAAAACAGTAGAGCACGCCGTTGGGATGCTGTTCGGCAAAGGCCTTCCACTCGGCGATGCGGGCGGCCTTTTTCTCGCCTTTCACCAGCTCGTGGCCATGGTCGATCGCGGCATCCTGACCCAGCTCCTTGTAGAGGATACCGATCTCCTCGCGCTCATTATTGTCGATCAGCGGGTGGTTTTCGCTGTGCGGAAAGGTGCCCTGGCCAAACTCTACAGGGGCACGCACATCAAGTAGTGGGACATTTTCCACAAACAGGCGGCGAAAATCATCGATTTGTGGTAATTCCATTATTTCACCGTGATCAGTGCGTCGTCACCAGAATCGAGCAGGCGACCGATGGGGGCCAGTTCGAGACCGGCCTCCATGGTGGTGGCGAAAAACTCCGCTTCCGCCTCGGGAGTCACCGCGACCAACAGGCCGCCGGAGGTTTGTGGATCGCACAGCAGCTGGCGTTTTGATTCCTCCAGTGTGGCGACCTTGTGGCCGTAGCTTTCGAAGTTGCGCTGCGCCCCGCCCGGTGAGCAGCCCATTGCCAGGTACTCCTCCACGTGCGGTAATTTAGGCACGGCGTCGTAGTCGATCTCGGCGCGCACGCCGCTGCCCTCGCACATCTCGCGCAGGTGTCCCAGTAGACCGAAGCCGGTAACATCGGTCATCGCCTTGACCCCTTCAATCTGCCCCAGGGCGGTGCCTACCTTGTTGAGCTGGCACATGGCGTCGGGTGCGATGCGTTCGTGCTCTGGTTTGAGCTTCTTCTGTTTCTGTGCGGTGGTGAGGATGCCGATACCGATCGGCTTGGTCAGGTAGAGCAGGCAGCCTGCCTCGGCAGTGTTGTTCTGCTTGAGGTGGCGGTTCTCGACGATACCGGTCACCGCCAGGCCGAAGATCGGCTCTGGTGAATCGATGGAGTGGCCACCGGCCAGCGGAATTCCCGCGTCCTCGCAGGCGGCCCGACCGCCGTCGACTACCTTGCTGGCCACTTCCGGCCCCAGCTTGTCGATGGGCCAGCCGAAGATGGCGATGGCCATCATCGGGCTGCCGCCCATGGCGTAGATGTCACTGATAGCGTTGGTCGCGGCGATGCGTCCGAATTCGAATGGGTCATCGACGATGGGCATGAAAAAGTCGGTGGTGCTGATCACCGAGCGGCCATCACCCAGATCATAGGCGGCGGCATCGTCACGGGAGTCGTTGCCCACCAGCAGCCGCGGATCGGGGGTGATAGCAAAACCGCTGTTAAGGATCTCCTCCAGCAGATTGGGGGCGATTTTGCAGCCGCAGCCGGAGCCGTGGCTATATTCGGTCATGCGGACGGTTTGTTCACTCATGGGCTCGGTTCCCGATTATCTGTTCAACTGCGGATCATAGCATGGAGGGTAAGCTCTGTAGGAGCGACGGTCCCCTTCCCAGTGTGGGGGCGGTCGTCCCGGCCGACCGCTCCCACGGGGACGGCCGCTGCTACTTTCGAGATGGGAGGCGAAGCGCTCCGGTCCTTTGGCACAATTACCTTCGCGAACTTCGTCTCCTTCAGGGAATGTCAAGATTCCGCAGGTTGGAACCCTTTGTTACTATTCCCGGCTTTCCGTAATCGAATTCAGGTGAAGTCCATGTTGTCCATTGCCCAACGCATCGCCGATGAGCTGAGTGTTCGCGTCAACCAGGTTCAGGCTGCTGTCGACCTGCTCGATGAGGGCTCGACGGTGCCGTTTATCGCCCGTTACCGCAAGGAGGTGACTGGGGGGCTGGATGATACCCAGCTGCGCAATCTGGAGGAGCGGCTGAGCTACCTGCGCGAGCTGGAGGAGCGGCGCACAGCGGTGCTCAAGTCGATCGACGAGCAGGGCAAGCTCACTCCGGAGCTGAAGGTAGCAGTACTGGCCGCCGACACCAAGACCCGCCTGGAAGATCTCTACCTGCCTTACAAGCCCAAGCGCCGCACCAAGGCGCAGATCGCCCGCGAGGCTGGGCTTGAGCCGCTGGCCCATGCGTTGTTTGCAGATCCGTCACTTGAACCCGAGGCAGAGGCGGCGGCTTACGTCGACAAGGACAAGGAGGTGCCGGATACTGCCGCCGCGCTGGATGGGGCCAAACAGATCCTGATGGAGGAGTTTGCCGAGGATGCCGAGCTGGTGGGTAAGCTGCGTGATTACCTGTGGGAGCACGGCGTGCTTGCCTCGAAGGTGGCCGATGGCAAGGAGCAGGAGGGCGCCAAGTTTTCCGATTACTTTGACTTTGCCGAAACCGTCAAGACCATTCCCTCGCACCGGGCGCTGGCTCTGTTCCGCGGCCGCAAGGAGGGGGTACTTAACCTGGAGCTCTCCCTGCCACAGGACGCCGAGCTCAAGGCCGGTGAGGCGGGGGTGGCCGAGAGGATGATCGCCGCGCAGGTGGGCGTGCGCGACGAAGGGCGCCCGGCCGATCGTTGGCTGCGCGAGGTTGTGCGCTGGGCGTGGCGGGTGAAGATCTTCACTCACCTCGATACCGACCTGAAATCTCGCCTGCGCGAGGAGGCTGAGGAGGAGGCGATCAAGGTCTTCGCCAGGAACCTCCACGACCTGCTGCTGGCTGCCCCTGCCGGCCCCCGCGCCACCCTCGGTCTCGACCCGGGTCTGCGCACCGGGGTGAAGGTGGCGGTGGTTGATGCTACCGGCAAGCTGCTGGATACCGCGACCATCTACCCGCATGTGCCGAAGAACCAGTGGGACCAATCGCTTCATCTGCTGGCGGAGCTTTCGAAAAAGCACAACGTGGACCTTATCAGCATTGGCAATGGCACTGCCTCGCGCGAGACCGACAAGCTGGCGGCCGACCTGATCAAAAAGCACCCTGAGCTTCGCCTTACCAAGATCATGGTCAGCGAGGCAGGTGCTTCGGTCTACTCCGCCTCGGCGTTTGCCGCCAATGAATTCCCCGGCCTCGATGTCTCGCTACGCGGCGCCGTTTCCATCGCCCGTCGCCTGCAGGACCCGCTGGCCGAGCTGGTGAAGATCGATCCCAAGTCCATCGGCGTCGGTCAGTACCAGCACGACGTCTCCCAGACCCGCCTGGCGCGTCAGCTCGATGCGGTGGTGGAGGATTGCGTTAACGCCGTTGGTGTGGATATCAATACCGCCTCGGCGCCGCTGCTGGCCCGTGTCGCCGGGCTTTCCGCGACACTGGCGGCGAACATTGTCGCCTACCGCGATGAGCACGGTGCGTTTAAAAACCGCAAGGAAATCCTGAAGGTCTCGCGCCTCGGCGAGAAGGCCTTCGAGCAGTGCGCCGGCTTTCTGCGCATCATGAATGGTGATAACCCGCTTGATGCCTCGGCGGTACACCCCGAGGCCTACCCGGTGGTCGAACGCATCCTGCAACAATCAGGACGGCAAATGGGCTCTTTGATTGGCGACAGCAAATTTCTTAACACCCTTGCCGCCAATGATTTTACGGATGATAAGTTCGGTGAGCCGACGGTGAAGGACATCATCAAAGAGCTGGATAAGCCCGGTCGCGACCCGCGCCCCGAGTTCAAGACCGCCGAGTTTAAAGAAGGCGTGGAGGAGCTCAAGGACCTCAAGCCCGGCATGATCCTTGAAGGGGTGGTGACCAACGTCACCAACTTCGGCGCCTTTGTCGATATTGGCGTGCATCAGGACGGGCTGGTGCACATCTCCGCTCTGGCCGATAAGTTCGTTAAGGACCCACACGAGGTGGTTAAGGCGGGTGACGTGGTCAAGGTGAAGGTGATGGAGGTGGACATTCCGCGCAAGCGGGTCGGACTCTCCATGCGTTTGAGCGACGATGCGGCGAGGAGCCGGGACGAGGCCGCCGGCTGCCCCAAGCCGGGGAGTGCCGAGATGCGCAATCAGGGCCGGGGAGCAACCAGGGGCAAGCCGCAACGCGACAATCAACCCGCCATGGGCGGGGCGATGGCGGAGGCGTTTGCCAAGCTGAAGAAGTGATGCTTTGTCGCATTTTCGTGGGAGCGGACGTCCCGGCAGCGATGAGGGGTAGTGTGAATCGCACCGGGACCCACAGATGGCCAGTGGAATATTATGGGCTTTATGGTTTACGGCCGCTGACAATCGCCATGTTGACGCAGGCGTGAAAGCGCTGCTGTTGTTCCCGCTCCTGTAACTCGTCTTGCCAGAGACGAGCCTCCCCGGTATTTATGATTCCGGTGCTGGTTGCTGTGTTGATCAGCCAGTCGCCGAAAGGGGTATCACTGAAACGCTGCTGTTGCATGGGGACAACATCAATGCGGATGTCTTCCAGCTGTTGTTCCCGACACAGGGAGTAGAGACGTCGTCCGGCGATGCCGTTGGGGCGCATTTGCAGGGTGAAAAACGCCATCAGTCTCCGCTCCAGTAGCGTGTCGGAAAAATCGACACTGGCGCTACTCCAGTCGGCATCGGCCAGCACGATGCGCCCTCCTGGCTGGGTGACCCGTACCAATTCAGCTATTACTGTCTGTTCAAGCTCAGGAGGCAGTACCTGTAACAGCCGCTCGGCGCGGCAGGTCGCGACGGAGTTATCATCGAGCGGGAGGGCCGTGGCAGATCCCCGGCGGTGTTCAATTTGTGCACTATATCCCGCCTCCATGGCAGCTTTGTTCGCCTCAGCCAGCATCGATTCATCGGTGTCGATGCCGATCACCGTTCCCGCGTTGCTGAGCAGTGCCGCCAGTGGGATCGTATCCACACCGGGACCACAACCGACATCGAGCACCGTATCATCCGGTGAGAATGCCATGTGGTTATAGCTCAGCTGCTTGAATGCAGCCATGCGCTCTGCCATCGTTTTCAGATAGTCTGCCGTGACGTAGCCATTATCGAGAGACACGATCTTCACTCCTGTTGAATCAGCATATTTTATCGGTTCAGGGCAACAAAGCGTTACTCCCTGTCGGCCCCTTACATCCCCACCGCCCCCAACTGAAGGACAGCAACAGGATAACCCAGGGCAGGGCGCTAATGGCAAGTCCGAACAGCAAGCACGGCAAAGGGTATAGGGTCATTCCACCCAAAAGCTACCATCCCTGGGGAACAGCTGGGCGACACAGCCGCCACCAACGATGAAGATAACCATCCGACCGGCAACGCATTTCGGTGAGGGGCTGTCTGGCGAATATCGCGATGAAAAAACGTTCCCTTCATGAGAAAGAAGGCCCAGCCCTCATCCCGTGCCTCGTTTACCCCGCCGGTGATACCTCACTAAGCCGCCAGGGTTTCGGCGGTGTCCATCAGTAGGCATTGATGACGCCACCGAAAAAAAATAGATAAATCTGTTATCACCGGCATGCACAGGCTAGATAACGTTTGGGAGGTGTGATGGTACCCCTGAAGTCGGGGACGACCTTGCCGCTGATGGCTACACGCTCACCCTGGAATATAGCGAAGCGTTCCCCCGTGTGGTGAAAGCGGTCGGGCGCATAGCTCATTACATCGATGCTGTGAGCGGAGCCGGTCGCTGCGTGGTGACTATCACCACTCTATCCGCATCAGCTGTGGGCAACTGGGGGATGAGGCGTGCCCGGCTATCGAGTGGGCTGGGGGGAGATCGTCAGACAAAGGTTGTCTGGTGCCCTGTAGCACGTCTTTTTCCGGCACGGTTTTTCCATTCCGTGTAGTTAACCGCTGAAAATGCCATTGGCTGCTTCTATAATCCCATCTTCACTGCCGCTCATTTGGCCAAAAACATGCCTCGTCAGATCATTCACGTCGATATGGATGCCTTCTACGCCTCGGTGGAGATCCGTGAGCGTCCTGAGCTAGCTGACAGGCCGGTGATCGTCGGTGGTCGGCCGGGGGAAAGGGGAGTGGTGGCGGCGGCTAATTATATTGCCCGTCGTTACGGGGTGCACAGCGCCATGCCCACCTCCATGGCATTGCGGCTCTGCCCCAAGGCTGTGATATTGCCGCCTCGTCACAGCCTGTATGCGGCGATATCGGAACAGATCCATGACATCTTTCAGCGCTATACCCCGCAGATCGAGCCATTGGCGCTGGATGAGGCGTTTCTCGATGTGACATCGAGCGAGAAGTTGTTTGGGACCGCACCGGAGATAGCCGGAGCCATCAAGCAAGCCATTAGGGATGAATTGCATCTGGTTGCCTCCGTGGGCGTGGGCCCGAACAAGTATATTGCCAAGCTCGCCGGTGATATCGATAAGCCTGACGGTTTTGTTGTGGTGCGCGAGGAGGAGGTGCGGGACTTTCTTGCGCCATTGCCAATTAGCCGTATCTGGGGTGTGGGGAAGGTGGCGGCAAGAACCTTCGAGAAACTGGGTGTACGCACCATCGGTCAACTCCGCAATTACTCACCTGAGTTGCTACGTCATCATTTCGGCAGTAGTGGCGAGCAATTTTTGAGTCTCGCCAAGGGTATTGATGCGCGACCGGTGGTCTCCGAGCAAGAGGCCAAATCGATTTCCAACGAGACGACCTTCGCCGTGGATATCACCGACCTGGAGGTGGTGCGAGAGTGGCTGCACGCCCTGACCGAACAGGTCGCGCACCGCCTGCGCAGCCATGGCCTGAAGGGGCGTACGGTGCAGCTCAAGGTGCGTTTTGCCGATTTCACGACTCTGACGCGTGCACAAAGTCTGTCGGGGGTTACCGACATTACGGCCGAGATCTGGCAGGTGGTGCAACACCTGTTTATCCGCCGCCTGCCCCGGCCATTGCAGGCGCTTCGCCTGGTTGGTGTCGGCGTGAGTAATTTTGGCGATGAAGAAGACTGCCAGGAAGATCTCTTTGCTTCCGCGCAACAACAGACGCAACGCAAACTCGACTCGTTGCTTGATGAGATACACTCCCGTTTTGGCAAGTCAGCGGTCAGTCGCGGCAAAATCCCGGGCGAGTAGTGGTGAGGTATAGATCACATAATATGACATCTCCTATCAATTTGTGACCGTTTACCCATATCCTTGTGATGGGACTTCCAGCAGCAAGAGAGTACCTGACCTATTCTTCTCCTTGCATTACCCAGCTGTAGACGAGGAGAAGCACCATGACCATCCCATCGATAGTACGCCGTGCTCTTGCCAATAGTCAGGGGCGTTTCAAAGGGCGCCAGACTGCCGTAGGAGAAGACTTTGAAGCTACAGTAGGGCTGGCCGGTGTTTCGCTGAAAAATGTCGTCAAAGCGGTCTTGCTGAAAAGCGGTGAGTTTACGCTGATGGCCATGATTCGAGGTGATCAGACACTGGATCTGCAAGCCCTCCATCGTCTTTTCAAGCGCGAATTTGTGTCCTGTTCGGCCACTGAAATCCAGGTGCTGATGCCCTTGTGCGATCCCCTGGCGCTGCCTCCGTTGGCCGAAGCATATGGTCTTCGGGTGATCCAGGACCGCACCATCGATGCCATGGAGCAGATTACCTTTGCCAGCGGGGTTCCCGGCCTTTTTATCAGAGCCAGTGCCGCGGATTTTGCACGCCTGAACGAGAATGCATGGCGAGGGCATGAGATCGTGCACCGCTCTCCGGTAGATTGGCAGGGGGAGATGGAGACCCCACGCGAGAGAATGCGCCGCAAGGTACAGGGGCTTAGGGATTTGCCGGCCATGCCGGGGATTGCAGGCGAGCTTATCCGCCTGAAAAACAATCATTATGCCCATGCCAGTGAACTGGCGGCAGTTATTGAACAGGACCCGAGCCTCTCCGCGCAACTGCTGCGTTACGCCACTTCGCCGCTGCATGGTTACCAGGGAAAGTTAGAGTCCGTCGAGCAGGCCATTGTCAGGGTGCTGGGGATGGATTTTGTTCAGGATATCGCCTTGGGCCTGGCGCTGGGCAAGGCCTTCAACAATCCGAAGGAGGGGCCGCTTGGGCTGAAAGCCTTCTGGCAGCATGCGGTCTATTGCGCTGCCCTGACCCAGGCCTTATGCAGCCACATTGAGTTCAGTCGCCGCCCACCTGCAGGGCTCGGTTACATGGCTGGCCTGTTACACGACATCGGCTTTTTGTTGCTTGGCCACTTGTTTCCGGTCCCGTTCGATCGCCTCAATCAAGCGCTTAAGCAGCCATCCTGCCGTCACCTTCGGGATCTGGAACACGACACCATCGGCGTCAGTCATACAGAACTGGGGCGTTGGTTGATTGATGCCTGGGAGTTGCCACAGGAGGTGGCGGAGGCGGTGAGTGAGCATCATAATCCCGACTACAGTGGCGATTACGCCGTTTATGCGAACCTGGTATATATCGCCAATGCGCTGCTGCTGCGACACGGCATTGGCGATGGCGGGAGTGAGGTGATTCCCGCAGAGATGCTGCAGCGCTACGGCCTTGATGAGGCTCAGCTGGAAGAAGCGCTGAGTGCCGTGCTTAATGACCAGGAGGGATTGGAGCTGATGGCCGGCAAGATGGCGGCCTGAATTTACTACCCTGCCCTGATAACATTCTCTGCAGTCTATGCAGTGAGATGTTCGGTGCAGGGTCTGTTAATCGCAGCTATCGCCAGCATCCATTCGGCAGCGCCGGCGGTCTACCCACAGCGCGCCGCCGAGGCGCGATCCTTCGAAGCGAGTTTCGAATAGGCGCGCATCCACCAGTGAGGCACGGAAGAGGTCTGCTTCGCGAAAATCAGCATAGTAGAGATTAGTCTTCTCCAGACGTGCCTTGACCAGCTTGCTGCGCTGCAGGCTGGTCCTCTCAAGTGAGGCCTGTAGCAGATTGGCTTCCTCCAGGTTGGCCTCATTCAGGTTGGCATTGTCCAGTACGGCCTGTTTCATTTCTGCTCGAATCAATCGGGCACCTACCAGCACAGCAGAGTTGAGTTGGCACTGGTAGAGATTGCTTTCTGTAAGTGAGGCCCCGCTCAACTGCGCATCACGCAGGTCGGCCCGCTCCAGACTGCTGTGATCGAGCATGGCATTCTCAAGCTGTGCACCGGAGAGATTTGCACTGAGCAAGCGGACCGAATCCAGCCATGCGCGGTTGAGGATCGCTCCGCTGAGGTCGGCAAAAGAGAGGTCGGAGCCACTCAGGCGGGCACCACTCAGGTCAGCCTCGCGGAACTGGGTACCCTTGAGAACGGCCCCGCGCAGATCCGCCCCCGGGAGGGAGGCGCTGGATTTATCGCAACGACTCCAGTTGACACCGGGAGCTGGCGGATCATCACACGCTGCCCAGCTGGCCGAGTGCAGCCCCAAGGCGAGCAGGGGGACAAGAAGAAAAGGGGCGCGGCGCAATGGCATGGCAAGTCATTCGTTTGTTGTATGCCTTCTAATCTAAAGTGATGTTCTACACACTGCAACTTTCCACTCTGCGAGACCTGGGGTCTGGCGCAGTGGCATGACACTCGCCCACCGTGCCCAGCCCATTATTTTCCCCCCTGGGTTAATTCTGCAAGCAAGTTATCACACGGAAAGTGGGTTGGTGCTGTACAACGTTGAGTTAGTATTAACAAAATCCGATATACTTGAGTGTTTTTGTCAGACAGAGGGTGAGTTGTGGCTAAAGGAGATCTTGAGAAAATGGCAGGGACGCTGGGGGAGGCGGTCAGCTATGCACTACCTGTCGGGGGGATCTTGCTGCCGTTGCAGCCGCTGTTAGGTAAATCGTTGCGCATCCTCCATAGCGGTGTGATCCACTGTACCGCCTGTGGTCGCAAGACAGGGAAAAGCTATAGTCAGGGACACTGCTACCCCTGTTCACAGCGCCTGGCCAGCTGCGATCTCTGCATTATGAAGCCGGAAACCTGTCACTATGAGCAGGGCACCTGCCGCGAACCCGGCTGGGGCGAGAGTCACTGCATGCAACCGCACTACGTCTACCTTGCCAACACCTCCGGCCTGAAGGTGGGGATCACCCGGCACACCCAGCTACCGATCCGCTGGATCGATCAGGGCGCCACCGAGGCATTGCCCATCTTCAAGGTCGCCACCCGCTATCAGTCGGGGCTCATTGAGATGGCATGCAAGGCCCATGTGGCCGATCGCACCGACTGGCGGCGAATGCTCAAGGGAGCAGGCGAACCGCTGGATCTCTACACTTTGCGAGATGAGCTGTTGCAGAAGTGTGATGACGAACTGAAGGGATTGGTGGCGCGCTTTGGTAGGCACGCACTGCAGACGTTACCAGATGCGGAGGTCACGCGCCTGTCCTACCCGGTTGAGGTCTATCCGCAAAAGATCACTGCCCTGAACCTGGACAAGACCCCGGAAATCGAAGGCACCCTGCTCGGAATTAAGGGGCAGTACCTTATTCTTGACACGGGGGTGCTGAACATCCGCAAGTTCACGGGGTATGAAGTCGAGGTGCAGGGATAAGCGGGGTGGGTGTGCCATGGAGGGGCGCTGTCGTAACGAGGCCAAAGAAACGTCCTCGAAATGACGAGCGCAGGAAAGTCCGAAGGGCCAAGTCGTTAGGCGGTCTTTGACCGCGCAAGAGCTATTCGCCGGGAGCAGCTTTAGCTGGCCCCGAAGGGCGAAGTTCATGGATGGAGTTCATAAAAAGTGACCTGCGCGCAGGGCAGTCTCTCTCGCATCTGATTTATCTGTCGTGGTAGGGACACAATTCAAACTTGGCGTTGTGAGATGTGACGAACCAAAAAAGCACACTCTCCAACACTAGCCCTCCCGCTAACGGGTGCTACAATGCCCCCTCGCATCCCCGACTAACGAATAATCCATTTGCTATGCTGACCATTATCCATACCCCTGAACTCGATGACGCTGCCAAATCCCAACTTCTTGCGGTAAGCGATGGGGAGTTGCAGCACTGCGGTGATCACTTTCAACTTCACCACACTGCCGCAATGTCTCACCAGTGTCTGGCCGAGTTGCGCCAGACCCTTCCTTTTGACATTAATCCGTTGCCGGAAGATTTCAGGTTCGATGATGTGCGCCTGGTAATAAGTGATATGGATTCGACCTTGATCAATATCGAGTGCGTCGATGAAATCGCCGATTTCGCCGGGGTTAAGGCGCAGGTCGCCGCGATTACCGAAGCGGCGATGCGCGGTGAGCTCGATTTCGCCGCTTCGCTGACCCAGCGAGTGGCGACGCTGGAGGGGCTGGACGAATCAGTACTGGATCAGGTTTATGATGAGCGCCTCTCCCCTAACCCTGGGGCCGAGACCTTGATCAACGGACTCAAAGTGCGCGGTGTGAAATTCGCCTTGGTCTCCGGGGGCTTTACCTTCTTTACCGATCATCTCAAACAGCGGCTTGGACTTGACTACACGCGTGCCAATGTGCTTGAAAAGGATGGGAGTAGGCTAACGGGGCGCGTCCTCGGACATATCATCGATGCTGCTGCCAAGGAGGCTTTCCTCAATGAGTTGTGCGACCAACTCGGCATTTCGCCAAAACAGGCGATAGCCATAGGTGACGGCGCCAACGATCTGAAGATGCTAACAGCCGCGGGTCTTGGGGTAGCCTATCGCGCTAAACCCACCGTGCAGGAACAGAGCGACGTGGTGCTCAACCACAGCCATCTGGATGCCGTGCTGCATTTTCTCCAATAGAAACCAGTTAATAAAATTCGGCGATTCTTTTGCTTTGAACTTTGAACGTACTGCTCGCCCCCTTATGCGAGTGCCGAGTAGGCCAGGTCGCAGGTCTGCCCACCGGGCGATGAACCGGTAGCTAACCAGCTCATCTGGAGAGCTACAAGGCCAGGTTTCCCATCAGGGGCTCCGAACCACCACAGTGCAGCTTGCCGAAAGCGCTTGCTCTTCACGCTCCCTGCCACCGGGCACTTCTTTTTTCGCCTTTACGGTAAGAGCATTGTCAGGTGGGGCGAACAGTTACCTTTGAACTTCAGATCGTCGGATTCGGCGGGGGGAGCTGGATATGGAAGCCGTGTTCTTTGAGGTTACTGACCACTTCGGCAGCGTTGCTGCGTGCTAGCTTGCTTGTCGGGGTGAGGTCCAGCTCCATGGCTTTTTCCAGCTGACCGAGGCTTTTTCGGATCCCTTCCGGAACACACTCGAAATCCTCTTCATTGGACAGAAACAGGTAGAGCTCGTCCTTGCGCTTACTGCGATAGACATGGCAGTGGGTCGTGTCGGTCATGGTGTTTCCTCAATTTTCGGGTGGGGGATTATCCCCGTAAGAGCCTATCTCCAGCAAGTCCTCGTTTAGGAACCGGTAGGGTGGGATATCGAGGTTACGGCCTGCCTGTTGCCCTTTGAATACCCGGCCCGCCGCATCGTACCAGGAGCCGCGACAGCTATCGCGAAAGCCGCCGGGCCAAGGCTGTTGCGGTGCTTCATGGCTGCCAGGCGGGATCCATTTGAGTGGACAGCCAAGGTCGGTGCCGCGGTCAAAAGCGACAAACAGATCGGGGCGTACGGAGCGGGTCTGGGGGGAGAGGTGCCCGGGTTGGCGTGCCTGCTGGGAGAGGGGATCGCGGAGCCTTTCTGTATCTCGCTGTAGTGAAGCGAGCGTCTCTTCGTTTCGTCTTACCAGAATCAGGTTACCCATGCCCCAAGCGAGACGATAGGACTGCCCCTCAGCGAAGCCCTCCAGCGAATGGAGCAGCGGGGGGGCCGCCACGGGCTGTTCAGCGTTATCGTGGCCGAGAGAGGAGAGCAGGGTGTAAAAGACAGCCCCGAGCCCAAAGAGAGATAACAGCTTTATGCTGACGCGCAACAATAAACGAACGGGAGTGTCAGTCATGAGGGGGGTGGCTTCGTAATAAAGGCGTGCCAGCGGTGCTGCGGCAATGTTGTGCTTCAGTGTTCGATTTTGCTCTGTACGCTTTTCAGTTCGGCATAGCTAGTGGCCAACTCGTTTTTGATACTCAAAAGTTGCTGGATGACTTGGTGCAATTCTGGCGCTTGGGCCTGTGAATCATCATTGATACTGTTCAGTAGCTCAATCGCTGTCTCCAGCGAGAATTGTGCATCGTTAAGGTCATGTTGGGCATTTTCTATTCCGGTCATCACATCAACTCCTTGGTGTGTGCCTCACTGCGGGTAATTTTAACTGGCTATGACGTTAATACCATCACAATTACTGATGATATCGATAGTGTATGGACAATGTATAGCACGGATTTTATCTAATATCCTTGTAATTATTAATGAATTTGTGCGTCTGTTTGCCTCGCCGGCGTAGGCCACTTTTGAATCAGGATGTTGCTTGGGCTGCGATACCCCTGGAAAGACAAATATCATTAAACTGGGGTGATGTTAGCGGTAGCAGCCTCCCCTCACATTTCATACAATAGGTTGACTTTTTCTGTTGGTTAATGTGATCGCGAGGAGTGTAACTGCGAGTGTTGTCACATACTTTAGCGTTTCCCGGCTAACATAGTGCATGAACAGGTTTTTAGGCTTAAGGCACTGCAGCGAACAATAATCCGATTCAAAATGATTCAAGAGGAGCCCCCCCAGATGTCCTTTTCCCGTCGTCAGTTTATTCAGTTAATGGGTATTGCCGGTGCCGCCGGTATGTTGCCCGGTTGTGATTCCGGCACCCCTGAGAGTAAAAATGTACCCTCGGATCTCTATGAAGTGCCGCAGTTTGGTAACCTTACCTTAATGCACTTTACCGATTGTCATGCGCAACTCAACCCGGTCTATTTCCGTGAACCCAACGTGAATCTTGGAATTGGCAGTGCCTATGGCAAGGCGCCTCATCTGGTCGGTCACAAGCTGTTGGAGCACTTCGGAATCAAGCCCGGTACCATTGAAGCTCACGCGTTTACCTATCTGAATTTCACTGAGGCAGCAGAGAAGTACGGCAAGGTCGGTGGGTTCGCCCATCTCGCGACCCTGGTCAAGCGTCTGCGCGCCGAACGCAGCCACAACAATACCCTGCTGCTGGATGGTGGCGATACCTGGCAGGGCTCAGGTACTGCACTGTGGACTCGTGGTATGGATATGGTGGGAGCTACCAATAAGCTTGGCGTTGATATCATGACCGGGCACTGGGAGTTCACCTACCGTGACGAGGAAGTACTCAAGAATATCGAGGCCTTTAATGGTGAGTTTCTGGCGCAAAACGTCAAAATCGACGAGGCGGCGCTGTTCGACTACCGTTTTTCTGACTTTGCCGATTTCAACGAGGACACCGGCCACGCTTTCAAACCCTACACGATACGTGAGATGAACGGTGTGCGGGTGGCGGTGATAGGTCAGGCCTTTCCCTATACCCCCATCGCAAACCCGTCACGTTTCATCCCCGATTGGACCTTCGGCATTCGTGACGAGGAGATGCAATCCATCGTTGATGATATCCGCGAGAGCGAGAAGCCCGACGTAGTGGTTGTGATCTCCCATAACGGAATGGACGTCGACCTGAAGATGGCCTCAGTGGTCAGTGGCGTGGATGTGATCCTGGGCGGACATACCCACGATGGTATGCCGGCACCGAGTATCATCAAGAACCCGGGCGGCCAGACTCTGGTCACTAATGCCGGCTCCAATGGCAAGTTTCTCGGCGTGATGGACCTGGATGTACGGGATGGCAAGGTGCAGAATTTCCACTATAAGCTGCTGCCGGTCTTCTCCAACCTGATTGAGCCCGATGCGGATATGCAGGCGTATATCAACGAGGTACGCAAACCCTATAGTGCCCAACTGAACGAGGAGTTGGCGGTTGCAGGTGACCTGCTCTACCGCCGTGGTAACTTCAATGGGACCTTTGATCAGATTATCTGCGACGCCCAGCGTATCGTCGGTGACGCCCAGATATCTCTCTCCCCGGGTTTCCGTTGGGGGACCACGGTACTACCGGGTCAGAAAATCACTATGGAGCACGTGATGGACCAGACGGGCACAACCTATCCCGAGACTTATGTGCGTGAGATGAGCGGTGCGGAGATCAAGTTGATACTCGAGGATGTAATGGACAACCTGTTTAACGAAGACCCGTATTATCAGCAGGGCGGTGACATGGTTCGCGTCGGCGGTATGGATTATGTCTGTGATCCTACCGCGAAGATGGGGAATCGTGTTTCCGATATGGCACTGGATGATGGTACACCCATCAATGCCGGCAAGAAGTATAAGGTGGCGGGTTGGGCCACGGTGGGTTCACAATCACCAGGTCGTCCGGTTTGGGATGTGGTTGCCGATTATCTGCGTGATGTGAAGGAAGCAAAGATCGGTAAGCTCAACACCCCCAAACTGAAGAATGTGGCGGGGAATCCAGGGCTTGCCGATTACAACGCATAACTGCAGGGACGAGATACGAGGGTAGTGTTCGCTACGCTCGTGTCTTTTCCCTCGTCCCTCGCTTTCCTTTTCCTCGCCCATTGAATCTGCTTTTCCCCCTGCGGGCTTGTATTTCGGCCCGTCCATCACGATAACATCCTGATAGTGCGCCAGGATATTGACCTGGGACATTGTGATGTCGGCGGCACTTGTGGTTTATTATCTTCTAATTTGCTGATATTCAAGAGGTTTCATAGTAATGAGCGCCCCAACTCAGGCTCACCGTGCACAGTTTTCCGATTTGCTAGAGATTCAGCCGGATGGGACGTCGAGGCTTTTTGAGAACGTCCATCATCTTCAGGATATGTTGCAGATGGAGGCGGAAGAGGTTCTGGCGCGTTTTAAAAAGGATCAGGTGACCGATTTTCAGAAGGTGATCAGGGAACTGAATGATCCGAACAACCCACTCAACCGCCAGTTTGCCCAATTGCGCGAGATTGCTGAAAAACAACCGGGTAACCCCTTTCTTCAAACCGCCCTGTTCAACCCCGGGGCTTTGGAGGAGATGTTCCTGGAGCTTCACGACCACGTCATGGAGCATCCCGTATGGCGCCACCCCTTCTTTGTGCGGGTCTTCAATGGTGACTTTACCAAAGAGCAACTGACCCGCTTTGCCCTGCAGTACTTCAACCAGGTGAAAAATACCCGCCAGTGCGTCGCCCTGGCCCTGGGTCGATTCTCCGGTGTGATGGCGTTGCCTTACGGACAGCTGAACGAGCGGATCTCCGAGCTGACCCAGATCGTCCTGGCGCAGTTGATCGCCGATGAATACGGGGTCGGCAGCCATGAGGTTGAGGAATATCCTTCACTGGGCGGATTGTTCGATTCCACAACCCATATCGTCATGTATCGGAAGATCTTCGAAGGGCTTGGGGTGCCGTTTGAGGAACAGGATCAGCCGATGCTCCAGGGCGTGGCTGATAATGTTCTTATTCAGCGCCTGGTGGCCGGTAATGAGGACTTTACTCCTCTGGAGTCGCTCGCCTCGGTTGGTCTGGGTATGGAGTGGGGGGTGCCCGAGTTCTTTAGTTTGCTGCTCGGTGGAATGATCCGTTTTGCCTGGCAAAACGAGTTACCGCTAACGCGAGAGCAACTTCTGGTGTTTGTGGCTCACGTGCAGTATGACGTGCTACATGCCATTTCGGTGATGTTGGTGACAAGCTTTCATAGCCGTGACGAGAAGGCGGTTGCGTCTATCAAGGGGGCTACCAATATGTTGATGTCAGGGCGCTACGGTATGATGACGGCGATGTACCAGCATGTGTTTGACGAGGATTGCCCTTCCCTGCAGCAAATCGATCTTGCTCCCCATTACCACATTACCGACCGGCGTATCGAGCAGGCACTGCTTAGAGCGCGTGCCGGCGTGGCAGACGGCCGGGTGGTGGACGCCGAGACTTATCGAAATAGTACGGCAATGCCTTTTGTCTTCAGCGAAAATCCTTAAGATGGCGGATTTTCCCTTTTGGATGAAGGGGAGATAGCCAGCGGGTGATTTCTGTGACGGGGAGTGGCCTGCTGATGTAGTACCCCTGCATGAGATCGCAATTGAGGATCTCCAGCAGTTCTCTCACCTCACTGGTTTCCACCCCTTCGGCCACCACTTTTAAGCCAAGGTTGTGCGCCATATCGATGGTGGAGCGGACGATGACGGCATCGTTTTCGTCTTCGGCCATGTTCATGACAAAGGATTTGTCGATCTTCAGTTCATCTACCGGGAGTTGCTTGAGGTAGGCGAGGGAGGAAAAGCCGGTGCCAAAATCGTCGATGGCCAGTTTCACACCCAGATCATTGAGCTGCTTTAATGTGGTTTTGGCATGGATGGGATCGGCCATCATGGCCGTCTCGGTGATTTCGAGCATGATTTTTTCCGGCGCTATCTGCCACTTTTCCAGTTGGCTACGCAGGGTTTCTATAAGGGTCGTGGATTGCAGGTTGAAGACCGATATATTAATCGCAACGATGCCACAATCCAATTGCTGTTTTCGCCACGCGGCCATCTGTGCAAATGTGTTTTCCAGTAGCCAGGCTGTGAGGGGGTGGATCAGCGCGGTCTGTTCCGCAATGGGTATGAACTCATCGGGGCGAACTAGTCCGTGGAGTGGGTGATTCCAGCGCAATAATGCCTCCATGCCACGCAAGCGCTGGCCACTCGGTGAGACTTGGGGCTGATATTCGAGATACAGGTCATTGCTCTGAATGGCGTTGCGCAGATCGGTGGCAAGCGAAAGCTTGTGCACACTATGGGTGTCGTATTTGGGGTCGTATACGGCATAGCCGCTCATGTGCCGTTTAGCCGCATACATGGCAATACTTGCATGCCGCGTCAACTCTTCGGCGCTGCTACTGGTTTTTGGGTAAAGGGTGACACCGATACTGCAACCCACATAGAGATTGATTTGTTCGATCAGGAAGGGGTGCTCCATCTCCTCGAGGATTTTGCGGGCGATATAAGTCGCCTCCTCCTGCCCGCTATCGGACAACATGATGGCAAATTCATCGCTGCCAAGACGGGCGACAGTGTCGTTACTGCGCAACAGGTACCTCAGGCGTTCGCCAAAGAGCTGTAAGACGCGGTCGCCGATGGCGTGACCCAGGGTATCGTTGATCTCCTTGAACCGGTCAAGACCGACAATCAGCACACCCAGCCCGTGCTGTTTCTCTTTGGCCTCCTGACACTGCTTGTTTAGGGCTCCTTGCCAGAAGAAGCGGTTGGGTAGGCTGGTCAGATTATCGCGCAGGGCTTGATGTTCCAGGGCTTGTTGACGTTCGTGCACCTGTTGCCGCATGTCGCTAAAGGCATCGATGAGTTGCTGACTCTCCAGGCTTTTGGCTTTAGGCATTTCACTGGGTTGGCCTTGTGCTTCCTCCTTGAGTGCAGCAGCAACCATCGTGATGGGTTTGAGTACGCCTCTCTCAAAATAGAGAAAACTGACGACAATGATGCCAAGTCCACCAGTACCGAGTAGCCATATTCCTAGGGTGACAGTATTCGCTGTATGTTCAATCACCGTAGCATTTGCCGTCGCTGAGCGCTCAAGCTCTTCCTCTATCGTACTCAGCTTTGTCCATAACTGCTGGAAAATTGAATCGATGGTTTGCCGAAGCGGAGCGACGGTTGCTGCGATAGTGGCTGTCTGCACCTTGTGACTGACTTTGCTCATTAAAGAAAGCTCATTGCGTTTCTCCATGGCCTCGGTCAGGGGCTCACGCATGGCTTCAATATTGCTGGCAAGATCCAGGGGCATATCAATACCTTTGCTAAACCCGGTCCAGGGGTGACTCTCGAGCTCCCTGGAAAGTATCAGGGCGGTATCGACATTGCGCAGGATCGTTTGGCGGCGGATTTGATCGGGTGACCAAAGATACTCCTCAAACTGTTGTGCTGTTTCGCGCAACGACTCGCGTAGCAGGCGCAGCGTGTGAGCCGCCAGGTTGCGCTGATATGAGCTTTCCAGGTGTTGAGCGGAACGGTCGCTGACATAGTCATGCGACAACCAGAGAAATCCTAAAAGGAGCAGGCTGAGGAAGGTAGTGACAAACAGGTAGCGCTGGCGCAGGCTGTAAGCCCCGTGAGTGCGGTCCATTTTGTTATTATTCGTTCTGCTCATTGGTCGACACCGGGCCAAGTATCCGAAGCCTAGTATATTCCTGAAACAAGGCATTCAAGGATAGTGGGATCGCCATGGTGAAGTCAAAACCTCGTTAGTTATGGGCACATTTAAATATTTTAATATTGTTATCTGTCGCAACGGTGAGTGGGGTAGATTATCCTGTGTAATGGATTGCCTGGATAGGAATGCATAAAGCCAGCGATGACTTACATCAGCGATTGTTCGGTGTTGGTGCCGATGGAGTTATCCCGGACAGGTGAGTGACACCATTGATGAAATGAGGCGAAGGAGTCGCTCAAACAGTGCCAGTAAATACGGGTGTGGGTTGACGGCGTAAGGGGAACATACAAGGTAGGACGTGGAGTGCGTCAAGCACCCCCCCCGGAATCACCGTCCTCCAGTTTTTTTCCGCCGCTCTCCTCTTTGTCCTTGTGGTGACTGTCGCCAAAACTCTGGCGAATGTGCGCCATCTCTTTCAGCCTGGATTGTGCCCTGCCATTGAGACTGTCTGGTGGATAGTTTCCGCGGGCATTTAGCTCACCCGCCTCGATCCCGGTCAGTAGACCCAGAGCCTCGTCGACAGTTTCCACCGAGTAAATATGGAATTTTTCGGCTTTCACCGCCTCAACCACGTCGGGGTGAAGCATCAGGTTCTTGACGTTGCTGGCGGGGATGATGATCCCTTGCTCACCGCTCAGGCCGCGAGTACGACAGACCTCGAAGAAGCCTTCAATCTTTTCATTCACCCCGCCGATGGGCTGCACTTGACCATGCTGATTGATTGAGCCTGTTAGGGCGAAGGATTGTTTGATCGGCACCTCGGCGATTGCCGAGAGCAGGGCGCATAGTTCGGCTAAGGAGGCGCTGTCACCATCAACCCCGCCGTAGTTTTGTTCAAATACCAGGCTGGCGGAGAGCGAGAGTGGATGCTGGCGAGCGTAGCGTGAGGCGAGAAGCGAGGAGAGTATCAGCACGCCCTTGGAATGGATAGGGCCGCTCATCTCAACCTCACGGTCGATGTCCACCACCTGTCCTTCCCCGATATGAACCGTGGCGGTAATGCGCGAGGGCTGGCCGAACATGTAGTTGCCTAAACTGAGCACCGACAGGCCATTAACCTGGCCGACTTTTTCGCCGTCACTGTCTATAAATATGGTGCCACGCTGGATAGCTTCCTGGATTCGTTCTCGTACCCGTGATGCGCGGTGGATCTGCTCATCAATGGTGTGGCGGATGTCTTTGTCCTGGACGACGTCTCGCTCTTCCTGGCGAGCCCAGTAATCAGCCTCGCGCACCAGGTCGGCGATGCTGCGCATGTGAGTGGTGAGCTTTTCTGCGTCTTCTGCATGGCGTGAGGCGTAATCGATGATCCGGGCTACTGCACCTTTGTGAAAGGGCAGAAGTTTCTCCTTGCGCACAACCGTGGCGATGAGGCGGGCGAGGAGGTGATGATTCTCCTCGCTGCGGTCAATGCGATCTTCAAAATCCGCCTGCACTTTGAACAGCTCGCCGAAGTCTGGGTCATATTCCTGCAACAGATAATAAAGCCTGCGATCACCCAGGATCACCACCTTGATATCGAGGGGGATCGGTTCTGGTTCGAGCGAGACGGTGCTGACCAGGCTGAGCATCTTCTCCAGCGGTTCGATATTGATCTGATTGGAATAAAGGGCACGCTTCAGTCCTTCCCAGGCGTAAGGCTGGGTGAGTACTTTGTGGGCATCGACCAGCAGATAACCGCCGTTCGCTTCATGCAGGGCGCCGGGCTTGAGCAGCGTGAAGTCGGTCACCAGGGTGCCGAACTGTGCCTTGTGCTCGGCTCGTCCCACCAAATTGAGAAAGGTGGGATTATCCAGATACATTACCGGAGCGCCTTCTCCCCGGTTATTGAGGATCAGGTTGTTGACCTTGTAACGATGCAGGGCTCTCGGGTCAGTAGGTTGTTGTCCTCCAGTGAGCTCCTCTCTCTCTTCGGTCTTGATGAAATCGGTGACATTGTGGACTACATCCTGTTTGACCTCGTCGAGGTAGCTAAGTACGTCGGGCTGGTCATTGTAGTTCTTTTTCAGTTCTTCAATAAGGTGGCCGACGGCTGACATCGCGACCTTTTGGTTGAGCGCCTTGACCTTGTCTCGGGTCTCCCTGCGCCACTGCGGAATGCGCTGGATGATCTCCTGTAACTGCTCTTGCAGAGCAGCAACAATTGTTTCGATATGCTCCTGTTCATCCGGAGGAAGTTTTTCAAAGTCCTCGGGGCTGACCACCTCGCCTTCACGTTGGGGAGCGAAGGCAAATCCACTGGGGGTACGGAACAGTTTCACGTTTTTTTTGCCGGCCGCTTCCGATAGCTCGGTGAACGCCTTTTCCTGCTGCTCCTTCAGTTCCTCCTCTAGCGATTGGATTTGGCTACGATAGTCGTCGCTCTCGAAGGCGGCGGGGATGGCTGTGCTTAGCTCCTCGACCAACTGCTCCATGTCCTGACGTAACTGCTCACCCCGCCCTGGGGGGAGTTTCAGCGCCTTGGGCTTGTGCGGCTGTTTGAAGTTGTTGATGTAGCACCAGTCAGGAGGGTGGGGTTGCGAACTGGCCTTTTGCTCAAGGAACTGCCGCACCATGGTATGTTTGCCCATGCCAGGAGGGCCCATTACGTACAGGTTATAGCCTTCACGCTGGACGCCGATACCAAAGTGAACCGCATTGACAGCTCGATCCTGACCAATGATTTCGCTGAGTTCCTCCAGGTCATCAGTGGTTTCGAAACTAAAGCTCTCCGGGGAGCAGCAGTTGGCAAGGGCATGCGCCTCGATTCGTTTGGCTGACGTCATGGCGGTCCTTTGTTCGTATTGTAGTAAGGAGGTCTGATTGATTCTGTATCAATCAGAGACTCCTTAAAGTGTATCGACTGGCCGGGTGAAATCAATTGTTGAAACAGGCAGCAGAGGGCAGGCGATGATGAAGAAAAAAACCGGCAGGGAACCCGTGACAAGTCACAATCATGTGCGCCGTGCGACTTCTCCTATGCCAGCTTCTTGTACTTGATGCGATGTGGCTGCACGGCCTCCTCTCCGAGGCGACGTTTCTTGTCCTCCTCGTAGTCGGCAAAGTTGCCCTCGAACCACTCCACGTGAGAGTCGCCCTCAAAGGCGAGGATGTGGGTGGCGATGCGATCGAGGAACCAGCGATCGTGCGAGATCACCACGGCGCAGCCGGGGAACTCCAGCAACGCTTCTTCCAGTGCGCGCAGGGTCTCCACATCGAGGTCGTTGGTCGGCTCGTCGAGCAGCAGCAGGTTGCCACCTGCCGCGATCAATTTTGCCATGTGCAAGCGGTTGCGCTCACCACCGGAGAGATCCCCAACCCGTTTCTGCTGGTCAGAGCCCTTGAAGTTAAAGCGGCTGACATAGGCGCGTGAGTTGAGAACGAAATCGCCGACCATCATATTGTCGTGGCCACCGGAGACCTCCTCCCATACCGTCCTTTTCGGGTCCAGGTCGTCGCGACTCTGGTCGACGTAGGCCAGCTTGACCGTATCACCCAGGCGCAGCTCACCCTTGTCCGGGCTCTCCTGTCCCACCAGCATACGGAACAGTGTGGTCTTGCCCGCACCGTTGGGACCGATGACACCGACGATACCGCCAGGCGGCAGATTGAAGTTGAGATCATCAATGAGCAGTCGATCGGCAAAACCTTTTTTCAGATTCTTCGCCTCGATCACCAGGTCGCCGAGCCGTGGCCCCGGCGGGATAAACAGCTCATTGGTCTCGTTGCGCTTCTGGTACTCCTTCGATGAGAGCTCATCGAAGCGTGCCATGCGGGCCTTGGACTTGGCGTGGCGTCCCTTGGGGTTGGTACGAACCCACTCCAGTTCCTGCTTCATCGCCTTGGCGCGTGCTGCCTCGGACTTCTGCTCCTGCTCCAGGCGCTTCTCTTTCTGTTCCAGCCAGGAGGAGTAGTTGCCTTCCCACGGGATGCCATGGCCACGGTCGAGCTCCAAAATCCAGCCGGCCACATTGTCGAGGAAGTAGCGGTCATGGGTGATCGCCACTACGGTGCCTTCGTAGTCGTGGAGGAAGCGCTCCAGCCAGCCCACTGACTCGGCATCCAGGTGGTTGGTCGGCTCGTCCAGCAGCAGCATATCCGGCTTTTCCAATAGCAGCTTGCACAGAGCGACGCGTCGGCGCTCACCACCGGAGAGCTTGCTCACGTCCGCATCCCACGCCGGCAGGCGCAGGGCATCGGCGGCCACCTCAAGGTGACGGTCGATATTGTGTCCATCGGTGGCCTGGATGATGTTCTCCAGCTTCGCCTGTTCGGTGGCCAGGGCGTCGAAATCCGCATCCGGTTCGGCGTAGGCGGCATAGACTTCATCAAGACGCTGGAGGGCGTCTTTCACCTCGCCGACCGCCAATTCGATATTGCCCCGCACATCCCGGCTCTCGTCCAGCTGGGGCTCCTGCGGCAGGTAGCCGATCTTGATGCCGGGCTGCGGCCGGGCCTCGCCCTCGATGTCGGTGTCTATGCCGGCCATGATGCGCAACAGGGTCGATTTACCCGCGCCGTTAAGACCGAGTACGCCGATCTTGGCTCCAGGGAAGAAGGAGAGAGATATATCCTTGAGGATTTCCCGCTTCGGCGGCACAACCTTGCCGACCCGGTTCATGGTATAGATGTACTGCGCCATACTGCTCCACACTTTGTTATTGAAGGGACAATGTCGGCATTATACGTGGAACGACCCAGCGCAGACAAAAAGCAATACCACTTACACAAAATCGACAACCTTCACTTAAACCCGGACTTGACTTTGCAGTAGGTGCCGTTTCCCGCCGCCAACGAACGGAGGGGGGCGGGTAAACCGCGGCAGAATGGCGCTCTCAGGCGGCGCCCGGTAGGTTGGGCCGCGCCACACGATAATTTGAATGGCACTGAACTACCGCTCTTCCTCGAATACTTGTCTCTCAAGCCCGCCGGGAATAGGATGGTCAGTGCATGATTCGTAGCATAAGGGCTGGCGCAGGAGTGTTTTTTGAGTGGTACCGTCACTACGCATAATTCTGATAGAGCGCTCTGCAGAGGATGCCCGCCTGGTGATGGATACGGTGCATCAGGGGGGGCTTAACGCGGAGTTCCACCATCTGGCCGACGTACGGGGCTTACAGCAATTGCTCGATGAAGGGGGGTGGGATCTGGTGATCAGCGCCTGCTATCCGGAGGAAGATCTTGCGATGGCTGTGATTGAGCAGGTGCGACAGAGCAGGCTGTATCTTCCCGTCATTGTGGTGGCCGACGACGTGGGCGAGGAGCGGGCGGTGATGCTGATGCATGCCGGCGCCCATGATTTCATCACCAAGCACAATTTGGCGCGTCTGGCTCCGGCGATTGAGCGGGAGCTGGAGGAACTTGAGGTCCATCGTTGTCACCAGGCTGCTGAGATGGCGCTGCGTGAGAGTGAACAGAGCTTTCGTCAGCTCACCGACAATATCGGTGAGGTGCTCTGGTTGCTGGATGCCAGTCAGCAACACATGCTTTATCTCAGCCCTGCCTTTGAGGACATCTGGGAACGTCCTTGCGATTGGTTGCTCGCCAATCCCGGGCGTTTGCTGGAAACCATCCATCCGGAAGAGTTTCATCGGGTGCAGTCGCAACTGGCCGATGCTGGTTGGGCGGGTTTTGCTGAAGAGTACCGTATTCTGCTGCCCGATGGTCAGACCCGTTGGATCAACACCCGCTCTTTCCCGATTCGTGATGAATCTGGCGAGATCTACCGGGTTGCCGGGCTCTCAATCGATGTAAGTCGCCGCCGTCGACTTGAGGAGGAGCGGGAGATGATGTCGCGTGCCCTGGAGCAGTCTGCCGATGCCGTGGCCATCACCGACGAGACAGGAGTCATGGTGTATGTTAATCCGGCATTCGAGGAGATAACCGGCTACAGCAGGGATGAGGCCGTCGGTAAAAAGGCCAATATTCTCAAGTCCGGATTGCAGGATGAGGATTTTTATCGTTCTCTGTGGAAGAGCATTACCAGTGGCCTTCCCTTTACCGACATCTTTATCAACCGGCGCAAGGACGGTGAGCTCTATTTCGAGGCCAAAACGATCACCCCGGTCTTCTCCGCTGAGGGCGTGCTGAGCCATTTTGTTTCCACTG